>JAKAOD010000279.1 GCA_021823365.1 Actinomycetes bacterium
CGCTCCTCAAGTGCATCGCCGGCATCATCCAGCCGACGAAAGGGCAGGTCGTCGTGCGCGGTCAGCTCGCCGCGATGCTCGAGCTCGGCGCCGGCTTCCAGCCCGAGCTGTCGGGTCGGGACAACATCTACCTGAACGGCTCGCTGCTCGGCCTGTCGACGAAGGAGATCGACCGCCGGGTCGACGAGATCGTCGAGTTCGCCGAGCTCGAGGCCTTCATCGACACCCAGGTCAAGTACTACTCGTCGGGCATGTACGTCCGGCTCGGCTTCTCGGTCGCGGTGAGCGTCGAGCCGGACGTGCTCCTCGTCGACGAGGTGCTCGCCGTTGGCGACGAGCGGTTCCAGCAGAAGTGCATCGACCGGGTCGAGCAGTTCCAGCGCGACGGGAGGACGATCGTCGTCGTCTCGCACTCGCCGGACCTCATGCGCGACATCTGCGACCAGGTGCTGGTCCTCGACCATGGCGAGGTGGTCACGCTGGCGTCCCCGGGCGAGGCGATCCGCGCCTTCCGTCAGCGTCTTGCCGAGTCCGGGTTCGTTCCCGAGCCGCAGCTGGCCGAGGAGGCCGAGCCGGTCGCCGACGGCGCGCCGGTCGCGCTCCCGCGCCAGCGCCCCCAGGTGCGGCTGCTCGGCGCCGAAGTCGACTATGCCCGGAAGGACGAGCGCAGCTACATCGAGACCGGGGAGCCGCTGACCGTCAACGTCTCCTTCGACGTCGCCACGCCGATGACGGGGGTGCAGTTCAAGATCGCCGTAACCTCCGAGCGCGGCCAGATCGTCTACGCCTCGACGAGCCCCAAGGCGTTCTCCGGGATGCCGCTCGACGCCGGCGTGGGCACGGCGAGCTTCGTATTCGACTCCGTGCCGCTCCTCGACGGGCGCTTCGGTGTCAACGTCGAGGTGCGCGACGCCGCGGGCATCACTCTCGACCTGCTCGACGAGGGGTGCTACTTCGAGGTGATGGATCCCGGCCGTGCGTTCGGGATCGTCGGGCTGCCGATGCGGGTCGAGCTCCTCCCGCCCGGCGCCGCGGTCGAGGCTCGGGCAGCCGGCGCTGCGCGCTGAGCCCGGCGGCCTCGCCGCGGAGGTCGCGGCATCGGCGCTCGCCGAGGCGGAGCGCCTCCGCAAGGACGGCACCGTGCCCCCAGGCTTCGAGACCGAGCTTGCGCAAGCCTTCGAGCGGGCTGCCGAGGCAGCGCTGAGGGTCCCGGCGATCGCCGACCGCTCCGCACGGCTTCGCCGGCTCGGCCGGGCCCTCGTCCCGCCGGGCATGCGGCCAATCGCATGGCGCGCCGCGCGGGCTGCCGACAGGCTGCTCGGCGCCCTCACCCGCGCCGCCCGGCCGCCGGGGGGAGCAGGGGGTCGAAGATGAGCCTGCCCTCGCGCATCGACCAGGTGATCCCGGCGATCATCGAGCACGACGCGGTGAGCAACCACACCTTCGAGGCCCAGCGGCTGCTGCGCGAGATGGGCTTTGACTCCGAGATCTACGCGCGGATCATCGGGCCGGGCTGCGGCGGCCGCGTCCGCCGCCTCGATGAGCTGGCCGGTTCCTCCGGGGATGGGACGGACGGTCATTGGCTCCTGTACCAGTGCTCGATCGGCAGCCCGGCCGCCGACGTCTTCGCGCGCCACCCCGGGGTGAAGCTTCTCGACTACCACAACATCACGCCGGCCGAGCTCGTCGAACGCTGGCTGCCCCCCCTCGCCGAGGAGGCAAGGCTCGGACGCGCCCAGCTGCGCACGCTGGCGCCGGTCGTCACGCACGCGTTCGCCGACTCGGCCTTCAACACCGGGGAGCTCCGCGCCGCCGGGTTCGCCTCGGCGGAGGTGTCGCCGTTGCTCATCGAGGCGGGCAACATCGAGGCACCGGCTGATCCCGCCGAGCTCTCCCGCCTCGAGGCCGCGAAGCGCGGCGGCGGCTGCGACTGGCTGTTCGTGGGTCAGGTGGCCCCGCACAAGGCGCAGCACGACGTCGTGAGCGCATTCGCCTGCTACCGCGCCGCCTACGACGGCGCGGCACGCCTGCACCTTGTCGGGCGGGAGATGGGCAGGGCCTACCGGGACGCGGTCGAGCGGTTCGTCGTCGAGCTCGGTCTCGCCGAGGCGGTCGAGCTCACCGGGTCGGTGCCCACCTCCGCCCTCGCTGCCTACTACGCGACGGCCGACGTGTTCGTCAGCTGCTCGGAGCACGAGGGCTTCTCCGCTCCGGTCGTCGAGGCGATGCACCGCCGCCTCCCCGTCGTCGCCTTCGCGGCGGGCGCGCTGCCCGAGACCGTCGGCGACGCGGGCGTGCTGCTCGGCTCGAAGGCGCCGTGCATCGTCGCGGCCGCCGTCCACGAGGTGCTCTCACGGCCGGGGGCGCGCGATGCGCTCGTGTCGAGAGGGGCGGAACGGGCGGGAACCTACAGCCTCGACGCGGCACGCACGGCGTTCCGCTCGGCCGTCGAGACGGCGCTCGTGCGTCGCTGACGCACCCGGCCGAGCCGCCGTGCCGGGGCGCCAGGCCCTGGAGCTCTGGCCGGGGCGCCGAGGTCGCGGACGGCGCGGGTACTCTTTGTTGCTGTGGCGTTACGACAGCCGCGCCGCCGGTACGGCCGGGCGTGGCAGGTCGCGCGTTTCGTCGTCGGGCTGGCGCTCGCCGGGGTCGCCTTCTGGGCGCTGAACGGCCAGAGAGGCGAGCTCGTCGGCGCATCGACCGTCCTTTCGCATCTGAGGCCCTGGTGGGCACTCGCCGCGATCGGGAGCGAGGTCGCCTCCCTCGTCTGCTTCGCCGCCCTGCAGCGGCGCCTGCTCTCGAGGGGCGAGGTCGACGTCCGGCTCGGCTACGCGACGCAGATGACCTTCGCGGCGGGCGCCATCTCGGACTCGCTGCCCGCCGGCCCGGCCTTCGCGAGCGTCTACGCGTTCCGCCAGTACCGGCGTCACGGGGCGGACGACGCCGTCGCCGGATGGACGTTGCTCGCCACGCTGGTGTGCTCGGCGCTCGGCCTCGCGTTGCTCGCGACCGCCGGCGTGCTCGTCGCGACGCAGGAGAGCACCACCTACGACCTCGTCGGCGTCGTGCTCGGCGTGCTCGTCCTCGCGATCATCGCCGACGCCGTCGTGTGGCAGCGTCGCTGGCTCGTCCGGGTGACCATCGTCGGCTTCGAGCTCGTGCGCCGGATCTTCCGCCTCCCGGGGCGGAGGGGCTTCGACGTCGTCGAGGACCTCGTTGCCCGGCTCACCCTCGTCCGGCTGACCTGGCGCGACCTCACGGCGACGCTCTCTGCCGCGATCGGCAACTGGGCGCTCGACTGCGCGGCGCTCGCTTTCGGCTTCCTCGCCGTCGGCGCCGGCGTGCCCTGGCGAGGGCTCCTGCTCGCCTACGGCGCCGGCCAGCTTGCCGCGAACCTCCCCATCACCCCGGGTGGTCTCGGGCTCGTCGAGGGCAGCCTGAGCATCGCGCTCGTCGCGTTCGGAGGTGGCGAGACGACGACGGTGGCCGCGGTGCTCCTGTACCGGATCGTGAGCTTCTGGGGCTACCTGCCGCTCGGCTGGGCTGCATGGGCCGGGCTCGCGGTGGCGGACCGCCGGTCCGACCGCCGGGCGTTCGCGACCCTCCACCCGTCCGGACGAGCGGCTGCCGCGTCGGGCGCCCCGGGCGCCGACGGGTGGCAGGGCGGCGAGCTCCCCGCCGCCGGGGCGCGCCGCCGGGGCACCCGCGCCGCCTTCGCCTGGCTGGGTCTCATCCGGCCGCACAGCGCCGCCGCTCGTGGAGGCCCGCGATGAACGGCGCTCGGGCGCAGGTCCGCCCCGCCCCGGCACGTCGGTGCTTCCTCGCCCTCTTGATCGCCCTGGCGGCCGGCACGCTCGCCGCCGGCTGCGCCTCGCCCCGCAACGCCCTCGGGACGAGGGCGAGCTCGTGCTTCAAGTCCATCCCGGTCGCACGGCGTGCCGTCCACGATGCGGGCCGGTTCGGCGGCGTGCGCTACATCGGCTCCCGGGCGCTGGCGCGCTTTCTCGAGCGGTCCCTCGCCCCGGCGGGCGGCGTGCCGCGCTGGGCCGTGCAGGCGGGCGCGGGCCTCTGCGTGGTGTCCTTCTCGGGACGCTTCTCTGCCGCGAGCGTCGAGCGGGGCGTCCCCTCCGGCGCGCGCGGCGATCGGCTGGCGCTCGTCGTCGTCCGCACCTCGGACCAGCACCTCATCGCGACGATCCTTCTCCCCGGGGCGGTCGGCCTCACGCACGACGTCGCATGAGGCCTCAGGCCCGCTGCGGCCCCCCAGCCGCGACGCGCCGGCGGTCCCGGGCGCGCGCCGACTGGTCGAGCACGACCTTGCGCAACCTGACCGAGCTCGGGGTCACCTCGACGCACTCGCTGCCGTCGGCCTGCTCGAGCGCCTGCTCGAGCGTGAGCGTGCGCGGCGGCGGCAAGCGGACGAGCTCCTCGGCGGTCGAGGAGCGCATGTTGGTCAACTTGCGCTCCTTCGTCGGGTTCACGTCGATGTCGCCCGGCCTGCTGCTCTCGCCCACGACCATGCCCTCGTACACCGGTTCGCCTGGCTCGACAAACAGCGTCCCGCGCTCGGAGAGCGTTGCGAGGCTGTACGCCGTCGTCGTCCCGGCGCGATCGGCGACGAGGCTTCCGGCGGCGCGCGAGCGCATCGGCCCGTGCCACGGCTCGTACCGCTCGACGGCATGATGGGCCTGGGCGGTCCCGCGCGTCTGGGTGAGCAGATCGCCACGCAGGCCGATCAGGCCCCGCGACGGCACGAGATGCTCGAGGCCGACCCATCCGGTGCCGTGGTGGACGATCCGCTCGACTCGTGCGCCCCGCCGTGCCAGAAGCTGGGTCACGGCGCCGAGATGCTCCTCGGGGACCTCGATCGACAGGCGCTCGACAGGCTCCTCGAGCACGCCGTCCACCTCACGTGTGACGACCTCGGGCTTGCCGACGGTGAGCTCGAACCCTTCCCTTCGCATCAGCTCGACGAGCA
>JAKAOD010000280.1 GCA_021823365.1 Actinomycetes bacterium
ACAGCCCAGGCCACGGCCGCCTCACCGTTGACAGCTCCTTCGTCCCAGAACTGCTGCCAACAGGGAGGGGACACGATGTCAGCTCTGACCGTCCTCAGCGCCCGCGACCTCCGTGAGACCGCGCACGCTCTTCGCAGGCTTGCCGACGAATCGCTGCCCGAGCTGTCGCGAGTGGACGCCCGGATACGGGACCGGCTCACGTTCGCCGCTGGCGTGCTCGACAGGCTGTCGCGCTCGCGGGCGTCCGGGACCTCTCGTGCCGTCGTCGACGCAGCGGCGTGGGCGGCGGATCGCTCTTCCCACTGAGCCCCCTGTCTCACGCCGCCGCCCGCCCACGTCGGCGGTGCGGTGTGACGATCGCAGAAGCGAGATCATCGGCGCGGCCTGGTCCCGCGTGCCATCGATCAGGAGCAACGGAAAGAGCGGCCGACGGGAATTGAACCCGCATCATCAGCTTGGAAGGCTGAGGTTCTGCCTTTGAACTACGGCCGCAGAACGACGTGCCGGACCGGACTCGTCGCCGGAAAGAGTGTAGGCGCCCCGGCGCGCCGGACTCGTCGCAGGGCTCGTCCCATCGCGAGGGCGTCTACCGTTCCCTCTATGTCTTCGACGATGTACGAACGGGTCGGCGGCGAGGGGTTCTTCAAGTCCCTCGTGGACCGCTTCTACTCGGGAGTCGCATCCGACCCTGTGCTGCGTCCGCTGTACCCCGAGGACCTGGAGGTGCCGAACGAGCATCTGCGGCTGTTCCTGATGCAGTACTGGGGTGGTCCGCACTCCTACGACGAGCGACGTGGTCATCCGCGGTTGCGGATGCGGCACGCACCGTTCGCGATCGGGCTCACCGAACGCGATGCTTGGCTCCACCACATGCTCTCGGCACTCGCTGAACAGAGGATCGACCGCGAGGATCAGGAGCAGATGGCCGAGTACTTCCGCATCACGGCGACGCAGCTCGTCAACCAGACCGCTCGGCGTCCTCGATGAGTCACGGACCGCACGTGCGATGGCGCTTCGGAACGGAACCGGCTCAGGACCGCAGCCTGCTGTTCACTCGGATCACTCGGATGCCGCGCTGCGGAGGCTCTTCACGTCGAAGGCCCGCACCTGCTCGTCCAGCGGGACCACCATCTCGGGAGAGACAGACCGGTGCGTGGATGTCCGAAGGTGGACGCCGGTGCCGATCGCGACGAACTGGATCACCCGCGCGCTCGAGCTCGCCTTCCCCTCTCGAAGCTTGACCGCGACGATGCCCTCCGCCTTCATCGCGGTACCGGACTGTTGCATGCGCTCCATCGCACGCTCACGTGCCAGGTAGAGCGCCTGCGTGAGATTCGGCAGCTCGACATTTTGACCCTGCTGGGCGGCCCATTCTCTTGCGGTCCGTCGGGGAGCGATCACGAAGCTTGCGCCGGCAGCCAGGCCGAGCGGCCACCACCCAGCGCGGGTGAGGAGGACGAAGTCACGAGCAGAGAGGTCCGAGACGAACTCGAAGCGGTGACCGTCCGCCCCCGTTCGGCGCACGGCCGTGCCCGTCAGCTCGATCGAGACGTGGTGCGACGACACCCGCACGCCCACCTCGACGCCGAGCACTCCTGAGCCGCCCGACTGCTCACAAGATTGGCGGAGCTGCTTCGCGGCGTGGTTCACGGCCCCGGAGAACGCCGCCGAAGCCTCCTGGACCTCGCCGGTGGTCCACTGCCACACCCCCCAGGGGATCGACCACCACGAGATGCCGTAGACGAGATCGACCGGCTCCCACCCGGCTGAGTGGAGCAGAAGCGTCTCGTCGATCGTGAGATCGGACGTGGTCCCCCGGGGAGCGCCCGCCGCGTCACCCCCAGGATGTGCGGGCGACGCGACCGCGGTGACCGCCTGGCAGACCTCGTCGCGAAGGGTCACGGCTCCGGCTCCCGGGTCACGCTCGTCAGGTCAGTCGCGCTCGTGACGCCGATCACGCCGATCACGCCAGTCGGACGACCGGAGTCGCTTCCGGCAAGGGATCGAAGTCTTTGAACCGGCGCACACGGGTCCCCTTCAACGTGCACTGGATGGACAGGTCACCTTCCCCGATCTCGCGCTCGCTGCGCTCCAGCGTCGCGCCATGGAGGACGTCGGTGCCCAGCTGTGCGCGTACGCGTTCACGCGCGAGCCGTCGGGCCGCAGCTTCGGCCCGGTTGACCTGGTCCACGGGCCCCACGCCGGAGACCCCACCCGCCCCCGCGCCGTACCAGCTCCCGGCCGTGGAGCCCGCGAGCTGGTAGTGGGTGATGCAGTAGCCCACCATGCGGACGGCGCTCAGGGTGGCGACGACAGCGACCGGAGCGAACCCGGCCTCGATCAGCTTCGCGAGTCTCTGACCCGAGAGGTACGTGCTGAACGGGGTGGCGGGACGGGGCGCGTCGGGGACCGCGACGGCGGTGCCACTCGCACGAAACTCGACAGTCGTGCCGCTCACGAGCGAATGCATCGCGTCGACAACGCCGACGACCCCCGACGCGCCCAGCTCCTTGGCCTCGTCGACCATCCGGCTGGTCGCGAGCCCCCAGCCCATTGCCCAACTTTGCTCGAGCCATGTCAGCTCGTAGTTGGCCCCGTACATGCGGTGCTCGGCGCTCACGAAGCCGTGCGGGCACTGCCACTGCTCGACGTACTGACCGCGGCTCTGCGATGGCCTGCTCGAGCCACCCCCGATCCCAGCGAATCCGGTGCCGAACCCCGTGCCGAACCCCCCTGTGGCCATGAACCAGCTCCATTGCATGACTGCATAGCCCTGGACATAGCCCACCGGCTCCATGCCCATGTCGAGGCAGGAAGCGAAGTCGGCGACGGACAGTCCTGACGACCACGCACCGCCCGCGAGTCGACGCGTCGCAGCTTCGGGAAGCCCGTCGCCGTCAGTCGCGGCCATCAGCCGTCGAGGGAGATGATCGTCTTCGGCTGCGGGATCGTGTGCTCGCCCTCCGATCGGGCCACTGCAGTCCCGAGCGAGAGGAACTCGATCGTGTGGTCGCCCCACATGTGGCTCTTCTCCTCGAGCCGCACCCCGACGATTCCGGTGGCGCCTAGCTCGTTGGCCTCGTCCTGCATGCGGGTCATTGCAAGCTCGCGAGCCTCGTAGAGCGCCTGGGTGAAGTTCGGAAGCTCGACGTTGCGACCGGTGCTTCGCAGCGTCTGGCCGAGTCCGCGATGCGCGATGTGGTACACGCACGTCCCCATGACGAGCCCGAGCGGAACGTGGCCGGTCTGCATCAGGATCCAGAAGTCCTGCCCCGAAAGATCGGACGTGAAGGGCTTTCCGTGGCGGTTCCGGTAGGAGTGGCCGTCCTCCGCCTTGACCGCGGTACCGACTGCAATGAACTCCGCGGTGTCCGAGCCCCACTCGTAGTAGTTGACGTCGAGGCGGACACCCACGACGCCGTCGGCACCGAGCTCGGTGGCTTCGGCGTCCATGCGGTCCATCGCGAGCTGACGAGCTTCGTACATCGCCTCAGTCAGCTTGGACAGCTCCTGGCTCTGGGACCACTTCCTGGTCTGGATGCCGAGGTGGTAGATCGAGCTTCCCATGACGAAGCCCAAGGGATGGAAGCCGACTTCCTTGATGAGCAGGAACTCGTTGACGGAGAGGTCCGAGGTGAACATCCCCTTGTGACCGGGGCGGTCCTCGAGCTCGGCGAGACGCCTGCCGGCGTCCCGGGGGAGACCTTCGGGGAGGGCGGCGGTTCCTTCTTCTCGATGGGGAACTTCTGGAAGGGGAACCGCCCCGGCTTGGCCTGGGCTCTCGGTCACGTGCCGTTTCCTATCACAAGCGACTCGAGGGCAACCCTCGTCGACTCGGTCGTCTGGGCTTCCGCGCGCAGCGAGCCGAGCAGCCGTCGAAGCCACTCGTCGATGGCCACGCGACTTGATCGGATGCGGATCCCCCCGCTGCTCCTGCTTACGGTGCACTCCAGGCTTCCTCGATCGACCGTAGCGTCGAACTGGTCGTCGCCAAGGCGGATGGAGACCTGACGGATCTCCTCGCTCTTGCGAAAGCGGCCGGCTCGCTCGACCGCGAGCCGGTCGCCCAGTGCTTCCGAGAGCCTCGTGACCAGCACGCGCAAGAGGACTCGCACATCGCCGTCGTCCGCGTGCAAGGAGGATGCGAGCAGGTCGAGGTCCAGATCCCCGCCTTCTGCGCCGCCTGTCATCACAACGTGCAGGCTACCGCCGGGCCCGCTGGAACGCTTCCCCGCCGTCCTCGCCGCCGTCCTGGCCGGCCCGGTCCGCGCCCCTAACGTCCTCGCCGCCGTCCTGGCCGGCCCGGTCCGCGCCCCTAACCTCCTCGCCGCCGTCCTGGCCGGCCCGGCCGTGCCCCCTCCCTTCTGGCCCCAACCGCGCCCCCGTCCTGGCCGGCCCGGTCCTCGCCCCCGCCGTCCTTGACTCCGCCGTCCGGGTCGGCCCCGTCCCCGCCCCTGACGTCCAGGGACTTCGGGGCTGGAGCTACGACGGTCCTCGTGCCGTATCGCCGGACCGATCGCAGCATCGTGCGCGGTGCGGGTCGTCGCGCTCACCAGTTAAGGTTGACGCATGTCCCTTCGGCGAGCGGTCCTGTCGCGTCCCGGAGACGACAGAGAACCTGCGGAGGGTGCCACAGTTCCGGGCACGGGCTCACGCAAGGACGACCGCTACAAGTGGGTCGTCCTCACGAACACGACCCTCGGCATGATGATGGCGACCATCGACACCTCGATCATGCTGATCGCGATGCCCGACGTCTTCCGGGGAATCGGCATCGATCCGCTGAAGGCCGGCAACAGCTTCTACCTCCTGTGGATGATCCTCGGGTTCATGGTCGTGACGAGCGTCCTCGTGGTGAGCCTCGGCCGCCTGGGTGACATGTTCGGCCGGGTGCGGATGTACAACCTGGGCTTCGCGATCTACACCTTCTTCTCGCTCGTGCTCGGCGTGACCTGGATGCACGGCACGTCGGGG
>JAKAOD010000281.1 GCA_021823365.1 Actinomycetes bacterium
CCGGTGCAGGGGGACTTGACGAGATCGCGACAATCGGCCCCTCGATCGTCTACGTCGTCACGCCGCAGGGCGTACGGCGGGTCGAGCTCGACGTCCGAGACGTGGGCATCGAGCCGCCGAGGTCCACGCTCGAGCTGGCAGGCGGTTCTCCTCTCGACAACGTCGGGCACTTCCGCGCCATCCTCGACGGCTCCGACAGCGGCCCGAGGCGCGATCTCGTCACTCTCAACGCCGGCGCAGCGCTCGTCGTCGCCGGCGTGGCCGACGAGCTCGCCGACGGGATCGAGCGCGCCGGACTTGCCCTGCGGGACGGGTCGGTTCAGCGGCTCGTGGATGCAGTCTGCGCCTTCACCAACGAAGTGTAGGTACGCGCTCAACTCTTGGCGTGACCACCAGCCGGAGCCGGATCAACTGATCGCGCTCGACCCCGCAAGCGCTTGACCTTCACCTTGGGTCAAGCCGCACACTGCTCTCATCGGGCCGACGGCCCGATGACGAGGAGGTTGCCCGTTCCCGACTCGGACGCCGAGTTGCTCGCCGCCCAGTTCCCCGAGCTCAGCCTTCGGAGCGAGCCTGCGCGTCGTGATGCCTACCTCGCGCTCGGCACCGGCGGTCACAGCAGCTCTGTGGAGTGGCGGCTTGCAGATCGGGCGCTACGTACCTGGGCCGAGGAGCACGGCGTCCGGCCGGAGAAGCTGACGATCAGGCCGGAGGATCTCGGCGTGAGGATCACCTACGTCGCCGACGGATCGACCGCGCCAGCCGAGCCTGACTGCGACTTCGCGGTCCGTTCGCATAGCAGCAGAGTGCGCACAGCAGGTCGAGCCTCGCGGCGAAGATGCCCGCCACCGAGGCTCTCTCTCGCTCCGCCGAGCACGCTGCCGTTTCGACCCTGGCTGGCGCACACGCTGGCGTCGTGGGGAAAGCGACCGGTGAAGATCGTCGCCCGGGACGGGCAGCAGAGCGGGTCCGCGACGAAGTGGCGGGTGAAGACCGCGCCCTCGCACTCGAGCGCTGCGAGGTTCGGCACGAAGCGCGGCGTGGCGAGGTTGCCCGCCAGGTCGTAGGTGAGGACGAAAGGGTCCTTCGTCCGAAGGAGGGTGACGAAGCCGCCGCTGACTCGCGTGGTCTGGCTCCGGCTGAAAGGACCGGCAGGGCTCAGGACCGTGAGCGGGGGGCGCGCCAGCGCAGGAGCTCGTGCCCGCCTTGGAGCTCGAGTCGCCGGAGCAGCACGGTGTTGCCCGTGGCCTGGCTCTCGTGGCGGGCGATCGCCCGTCGCTGGGCGAGGCGCGAGAGGGCGACTGGGGTCGGGCGCGGCCCCGCACCGAAACCTCCAAAGGTCGTGCGGAACTCGGCGTTCAGCGCTGCCGCGACGTCGTCGGAGACTCCCCATTCGAGGATCCCGAGCCCGCGCCGCAGCGCGACTGCGGTCGCTGCCGCCGTCGCCGCGCGGTGGTCCGGATGGCCGGTGACTCCGCCCGGCTCGAACACGACGAGCGCGTCGACGCCCGCGGTGCGTGCCTCGACCTCGGCGGCGAGGCGGTCCTCGGTTGCCCGGTCGAGCTCGCCGTCGGGGAAGTCGAGCAGGCAGACCTCGCCGATGCCGAGCTCGTCGGCGGCGCGGCGGAGCTCGAGAGAGCGAACCTCGGCGAGCCGGCGCATGGCGGCATCGTGGGGCTCGCCCTGGTGCACTCCAAGGGAGGTCGACTCGCCATGGGTGAAGCACAGCACCGAGACGCAGGTCCCGGCGACGGCGAGGTCGGCGAGGACGGCACCGAGCCCGAAGCTCTCGTCGTCAGGATGGGCGACGACGGCAAGCGCCGAGCCGATGGAGCCGAAGGCGTGTGAGATCGACCCGACGGAGCAAGCGGGCGGCACAGTCGCGAGGATATGGTCTCGAGGTCCCCGCGGAAAGGGCCGGGTCGACCCCGCCGAGCCGCTCAGGTCGTTCGCAGCTCCACGAGGCACGCGGATGGTGTGCGAGGCAGCGTCACCGTGAGCTCGCAGCGCGACAGGTCCCAGGAGACGACGGCACCTCCGCCCGTGGGGTAGGTCAACCGACCGGAGGCGCCGGTGGCTGCTCTGGCCTTATATGCTTGCAAGCCACGAGGGCTTCGGCGACGAGTCGCTGCTGGCGAGGGCTCATGCGATCGAGGTGCCCCGAGAGGTGCACGCGTCCGAGGAGTGCGCCGCAAAGGGTGAATGCGATCTCCTCCTCGCTCCACTCAGGCTATGGGTAGGCCCAGATCGCGGCCTGCTCGGGGTGATCGCGGCGGGAGCAGAGGCGGAGATCGTGGCGTAGCGCAGGCAATCCTGCTGGTCGCTGGTCGCTGGTCGCTGGTCGCTGGTCGCTGGTCGACTGGAGCTGGAGCCTCGAGAGCATGGCGAAGTCGGCGCGCATCGCGCCCGAGGCGCAGCTCTCGATCGTCAGGCCGGGATGGCGCTCGAGGAGGCTGTCGAGCCACTCGAGCAGCGCCCGGTTGTGACCGAGCAACCCCACGCCCTCGCTCACGCCACCCGAATCTGTCCCGGGAGCGACGTCGATGTCGTAGTCGATCTTCAGGTAGCCGACGCCGAGGTCGCCGACGAGGAAGTCGACGACCTCGTCGAGATGCGCGCGCCGCGGGTGTCGCAGATCCAGGTGGCATCGGCCCTTCTCGACGACGCGCTCACCGCCGCGGCAGAAGAAGGCCTCGTCGGGAAGCTTCGCCACCACGGCGCTGCGCACGCCGACCACCTCCGGCTCGAGCCACACCGGAACCATGCCGCGGTCCCTGATGGCGTCGAGCACCTCGGCGATGCCGTTCGGGAAGCGGCTGCCAGACGGGCGCCATTCGCCGACCGTGTCCCACCAGGGCTCTCCGAGCTCGGCGTACCAGCCCGAGTCGATGCAGGAGAACTCGGCTCCGGCGCGGTCGGCCGCATCGACGAGCGCCAGGAGGCGCTCGGTCGTCGGCTCGCCCATCACCGTGTTCATGTAGTCGTTGAAGATCACCGGGAGCCGCGAGTGGTCCGCGTGAGGGCGGCGAGCCACCCGGCGGTACTCGGTCATGCTGGCGAGCGCGCCCTCGAGCCGGCCGGCGCGCTGAGTCGTGGTCGCCTTCGGTCGCGTCGGGGCGGCCGCCCTCGAACGTGTTCCCGCCGACGCGCCGACCGTCGCGATGGTCCCGGCACCTTCTGAGCCGTCACGCCGCAGGTCGCGCAGCCTCCCGCTCCAGGCACACCCCTGGGTCCGGATCGACGAGCTCGCTGCCGCCAAGGAGGCGACAACCTACCTTCTGGCGCTCGGCCACAGGACCGTGCACCACCTCTCGATACCGAACTGGACCGGGACGACCCGGCGAACGGAGGGTGGCGAGCCGCGCTCGCCAAGGCGGGAATCCGAGCTCCCAAGCCGCTGCAAGGGGGATGGAGCGCCGAGTGGGGCTACGAGGCCGGGCAGACCGTCGCGAGCGACCCCGACGTGACCGCTGTGCTCTGCGGGAACGACGGCATCGCCCTCGGTGTCATGAGAGCCACGTACGAGGCCGGTCGCGCGGCGCCGGCAGACGTGAGCATCGTCGGTTTCGACGACGAGCCGTACGCGCGCTTCTATACGCCGGCGCCCACGTCGGTCCGGCAGGACTTCCGCGCGCTCGGCAGGGTCGCCTTCGTCGAGCTGCTGTCCCTGGTCGGCTCCAACCGATCGATCGAGCACGTGGACCTTCCGCGCGCAGAGCTCGTGATCCGCGAGAGCGCCGGAACGCCGCCTCGCGACCGCACTCGTCCCGGCAGCGCGTCGAGGGCGCAGCGCCCCCGTGCCGGCGGCGCTGCGGCGGCGGCCGGGTCGCGCGCCAAGGCGCATGCCGGCTCCGTCGAGGAGGTTCACTTCTTCGCCTGCGGGGGCTCGGCGGTCGACTGGGCGAGTCTCGGCTTCGGCGTCGCGGCCCTCGTCCTCGCGCTCGCGAGCATCGGCTGCGTGCTCGCCGTGGGGGCGAGCCGGCCCCCGACGGCGCCGACCGACCTCTGGTACCTGTCGGTCCGGCCCCCCCGGGGGGGGACCTGCTGCTGGCGGGCCCGCTGCTCGTGGCCGAGATCGTGGTGACGGCGCTGCTGCTGCTCAACCCGGCGCTCGCGCTGATCGGGGTCCCTCTCGCCCTCGGCCGGGCGCTCCGGGCCACGGCAGGGATCGGGATGCGACGGGCCGGGCCGGCTGGTTCGTCGAGCCGCGGCCAGGGGTGACTGCGCTGGCGTAGGTTCACCCCGCTGCGGGCGGGCGGTCCTGCGGCGTGCCGTCGTCGGCGAGCTCGCCGAGCAGCTCGGGCAGGCGCGCGAAGAACGCCGACCGGGCGAACACCTGGGCGCAGCCGGCGGCGCGGGCCCGGCGCATCAGCTCGCCGTCGATATGGGGCGCGAAGCCGACGCACCGGGAGCTCCCGAGCGCCGGCAGGACCTGGAGGACGCCGGGCCGGGAGAGGTCGGCGAGCACGAGCGTGCTGATGTCCTCGAGGTGCTGGGGGATCTCCGCCGCCGTGCGCGCGAGGACGAGCCTCCGGCCGCCCGCCGTGGCAGCGGCAGCGATGCGGCTCTGGTCGAGCAGGTCGGGGGCGAAGGCCACCACGGTCGGCACCCGCCCATTCTCGCGTGCGTGCCTCGTCCGTCGGGCGGGCTCGGGCGTATACCCCGTCGTGGCCGGAGACCCCGTCGTGGCCGGAGACCCCGTCCCTGCACGGTCCCGCGCCGGCCGACGAGCCGGAGCGGTCGCCGTCTCGAGCACGGCGGGCTACGTCCGGCTGCTCGGCGCCGGGCTGCTCGCCGCCACCGGGGCGATCCACCTCGATCTCTACCTGACCGGCTACGGTTCTGTCGCGACGATCGGCCCGTTGTTCCTGCTCCAGGTGGTCGCCGCCCTCGTCCTCGCGGCGGGTCTCGCCGCGATCTCCTCCGTGCTGCTGTCCCTCGCCGGCACCCTCTTCTTCCTCGCCACCCTC
>JAKAOD010000282.1 GCA_021823365.1 Actinomycetes bacterium
AGGCCGCCGACGATGAGGACGAGGAGAGTCCCGACGAGCTCGTCGGGCAGTTCCGTCAATTCCTCGACTCGATCAAGCCGGAGGACTTCGGCGGCTGACGATCGCGCCCGTCGAGCGGGAGGCGAGCTCAACGCGCAGCCGGCCGTACGAGCACCCTGCCCCGGACACGGGCGGCGAGCACGTCGTCGAGCTCGCTTGCCAGCTGGTGCAGTCCGACTTCCTTCGCGACCATGGCGTCGACGGTCGCCGCGGGCAGCACCTCTTGGACGATGCTCCAGACCCGGCGCCGCTCGTCGATCGGCGTCTGGGCGGAGTCGACGCCAAGCAGTGACACGCCACGGACGATGAACGGGAAGACGCTCGTGTGGAGGTCCGGGCCTGCGGTGAGGCCGCTGGCCGCCACCGCGCCGCCGTAGCTCAGTGCGCGCAGCGTAGCGGCGAGCGTGTCGCCGCCGACGCAGTCGATCGCCCCCGACCAGCGCTCCTTCGACAGCGCCCGGCCGGCCTCGGCGATGCCGTCGCGCCCCACGACGTCGGACGCGCCCAACGATCGAAGGTAGTCGTGCGCGGCTCCCTTGCCGGTGCTCGCCACGACCTCGTAGCCCTGTCGTGCGAGCGCCGCCACCGCCATGCTCCCGACGCCGCCCGATGCGCCGGTGACGAGAACCTGCCCGTCGCCCGGACGGACGCCGGCCTTCTTCAGCTTCTCGACGGAGAGCACCGCGGTGAAGCCAGCGGTCCCGACCGCAGCCGCGCGCCGGGTTGTCAGACCGCCGGTGAGGGGGACGACCCACGCTGCGGGCACGCGGGCCCTCGTGGCGAAGCCTCCGTGCCGCCCCACCCCCAGGTCGTAGCCGTGGACGACCACGTCCATGCCCGGCGGGACGCTCGGGTCGGTGCTCTCGAGGACTCGTCCGGCAAGGTCCACCCCCGGCACCAGGGGCGAACGGCGCGCCACCCGGTTGCCAGGGAGCGTCACCATGGCGTCCTTGTAGTTGATCGACGACCATTCGACGTCGACGAGCACCTCTCCAGGAGGCAGCTCGGCATCGTCGAGCTCCTCGACGGTGGTGTGCACGGCGTCGTCGGCGCGAGTGGCGACGAAGGCGAGGAAGGGCACCGTGTCCACTGTAGAGGCCCGACGCAGTGGCGGTCCGGCGTCGGGCCTGCAGAGCCGTCGCCCGGCGTCGGGCAGGCGGCGTCGAGCAGGCGGGGCCGGTCAGGCGGCGTCGGGCAGTTCGAACAGGTCGAGCCTGAAGCGGGTCACGTCGCTCCCGGTGCTGGTGAAGGTCGTCGGGGACACGACGACGCCGACTTCCCAGAACCATCCGTCGTTGCTCGCGCGCTGGGCCAGCACCTCCGTCGCTCGGGGCTCGTCGTGGGCCGGGCCGACCTTGGCGCTCGACCACCCGCGCGCGCGGAGCTCGGCGCGGAAGAACGTGACGACGGCGGCCTGCGAAGCGACGAGCCGGAAGGTCATCGCCCCCGAGTATTGTGTGGACCCGCTCCAGGGCGTATCGGACACGGTTCGGGTGCCCTTCGGGAGCACGAGGGCGTCGAGGACGTCCGCCGGCGGTGTTCCGAGGATCTCGATCGGATGGAGTGCTGCCGACGCCGGCTGTGCAACGAGGCCGGTGCCCCCCACCGCGGCAGGCGTCGGCGGCTTCGGGGCGGCGTTCTCGGTGAGCGCGGCGCCGATCCCGAACACGAGAACGACCAGCAGAGCGAGCCCGACGACGATCATGGCGGGTCGGACGCTCGGTCCGGGCGTCCGGCGTGCAACGGTGGGCGCAGCCGACGACGAGTCTGCTCGGGCGGGTGGGCCGCCCGCGGTCTCCGCCCCGGCCATGACCGGCTCAGCCTATGGCGCTCTCCAGGCCGAGCGGTCGCCGGGCGGGTCAGTGAGACGACGGTGAAGAGGGGAGGGGCCCCTCGCCCCATCCGAAGTGGTCAACGGGTCCGTGGCCGCTCCCGAGCTGCCAGCGCGCGGCTCCCTCGAGCGCCCGGTGCACGTAGGACTTCGCGCGCTCGATGGCGAGCGGCGGCGGCGTGCCGAGCGCGAGCTCGGCGGCGACGGCCGCGGACAGCGAGCACCCCGTTCCGTGGTCGTTCCTCGTGTCGATGCGCGTGGACTCCATGACCGCCAGGCCGCCCGGACCGACGACGACGTCGGTCGAGGTGGCGTCTTCCAGATGCCCGCCCTTCAGCACGACCATGTCGGGCCCGAGGCGGTGAAGCGCCTCTGCCACCTCGGCCATCGCCTCCACGCTCTCGAGCTCGCGCACGTCGACGCCCGCGAGCAGCGCCCCCTCTTGGAGGTTCGGGGTCACGACCCGAGCATGGGGGAACAGGAGCTCACGGTAGGCACGTACGCCGTCCCCGTCCATGAGCGAGTGGCCGCTCGTGGAGACGAGCACCGGGTCGACCACGAGGTTATGCAGCAGCCCGCGCGCCGCGACGTCGGCCACCTTCTCCACGATCTCGGGATTCGCGAGCATGCCCGTCTTCACCGCAGCCGGTGGGAGATCGGCGAGCACCGCGTGGACCTGCGCGAGCACCATGTCGGGGTCGAGGGCGAGGACCCGGAGCACGGCGGCCGTGTGCTGCGCGGTGATCGCAGTGATCGCGCTCGTCCCGTAGACGCCGAGAGCCGCGAAGGTCTTCAGGTCTGCCTGGATTCCGGCGCCGCCTCCGGAGTCCGAACCCGCGATGGTGAGCGCCACCTTGGGGGTCATCGTCGCGAACGCTACGCGTGCCGCTGGGGGGGCTCCAATTTCGATGGGGGTACCATCTAGTCGGTGAACGACCCGACGCACCCTGCGGCATCCCCTGCGGCGCCCGTGCCGGGATCCGCGCCGGGGTCCGCGCCGGAGTCCGCGCCGGGGTCCGCGCCGGGGTCCGCGCCGCATGCCGGAGGGCGGATCCCACCTCTGGTCGTCGCCGGCGAGGAGGTGGGCTCGCGCCTGTTTCTCGGTACCGGCGGCATGGCGAGCCTCGCGGCCCTCGAGGCGGCGATCGTGGCATCGGGGTCGCAGGTCGCCACCGTGGCGGTGCGCCGCGTGGACGCGTCCGCACCGGGCGGTCTCGTCGAGCTGCTCGCGAGGCGCGGCGTGCGGGTGCTCCCGAACACGGCGGGCTGCTTCACCGCGGCGGACGCCGTGCTCACCGCCAAGCTCGCACGCGACGCGTTCGAGACCGACTGGATCAAGCTCGAGGTGATCGGAGACGACAGGACGCTCCTTCCCGACGGCGCGGAGCTGCTCTCGGCGGCGGAGCAGCTCACCGAAGACCGCTTCGTCGTCCTGGCGTACACCACGGACGACCCCGTGCTGGCGCACCGTCTGGAGCAGGTCGGGTGCGCCGCGGTGATGCCAGCCGGCTCCCCAATCGGCACCGGGCTCGGCATCCGCAACCCGCACAACGTCGCGCTCCTGCGCGAAGCGGTCTCCGTGCCAGTGGTGCTCGACGCCGGGATCGGCACGGCCTCCGACGCGGCACGGGCGATGGAGCTCGGTTGTGACGCCGTGCTCGGCGCGTCCGCCGTCAACCGCGCAGCGGACCCCGAGAGGATGGCGCGGGCGATGGCCCTTGCTGTCGAGGCCGGTTGGCTCGCGCGCCGTGCGGGCCGGATCCCCCCTCGCTTCCACGCCGTCGCGTCGAGCCCGTGGGAAGGGCTTCTCGGCAGCTGACCACGCGATGTCGCCGAGGGTCCGGTCGGACCGTGCCCGCCGAAGATCACCCGAACCGTCCGCACCTCCGTGCCCGCCGAGGATCACCCGTGCGTAACTACCCTCGTGTGACTTCCTCGGCTACCATCGCTTCAGTCGGACGACCGCCAGGAGGGCCGATGGCCGGAACGCACAGCGAAGGTGGGGCAGCGCCGGCGGGCGAGGCCGGGTACAGGGGCCCCCAGGTGTGCAAGCTGATCGGCATCTCCTACCGGCAGCTCGACTACTGGGCCCGCACCGGGCTCCTCCGTCCCTCGGTGGCCGACGCCCGTGGCAGCGGCACGAAGCGGCTCTACTCGTACCGGGACCTCCTCGAGCTGAAGGTCATCAAGCAGCTCCTCGACGCCGGCGTCTCGCTCCAGTCCGCGCGGCGCGCCGTGGACTGCCTGCGCCAGGACCTCGGGGCGGACCTCCCGTCCGCCAAGCTCGTCCTCACGGAGGGACGCTCCGTGCTCGCGCAGACCAATGGCGAGGTGGTGGACCTGCTCGCCGGCGGCCAGGGCGTCTTCAACATCGTGCCGCTGTCAGGCGTCGTCGACGAGCTCGACGGGTCGCGGGACCAGGCGCCTGCGCTCGGCTGGCCTGCCGCGGCCGCCGCCGCGGCGGGACGCGAGCGATCGCGCGAAGGGTCGAGCCGGGGGTGAGCGGCGCCGCGTGAACGGGACGGACCGAACGCAAGACACGGCGGGCGCGGACGACGGGATCGCGAGGCGACGAGCTGCCGGTCGCGGGCGCCATCCCTCGACGGCGCCGGCCGCCCGGGTCCGTTTCGCGCATCCCTCGGAGCGTCTGTTCGCAGCGCTGCTCGACCTGCACGGGATCCGCTGGGAGTACGAGCCGGTCGAGTTCGCGCTGCGCTGGGACGACGAGGGCTCGCCGAGCGGCGGCTTCCGGCCGGACTTCTGGCTCCCCGAGCTGGGTTGCTTCGTCGAGCTCACGACGGCGGACCAGCGACTCGTGACCCGGAAGAACGCCAAGGTCCGGCGGATGCGCGACCTGTACCCGGAGGTGGACGTGGTGGTGCTCTACCAGCGGGACTTCGTCCAGCTCCTGGCCCATCACGGTCTGGACCCCGCCGGCGCCGCGTAGGCGAGGCTCGCTGGGCCGCCGGACGTAGGCTGCTCTCGATGCACCCGGCTTCGATGGGCCCGGTCGCGGCTGCGCCGCGTCGCACGCCGCTGCGCCGCACGCCGCTGCACGACATGCACCTGGAGCT
>JAKAOD010000283.1 GCA_021823365.1 Actinomycetes bacterium
ACGATGGGTCGGTCGGCACCTCCGCCCCGGCCCGGACCCGTCCGCCGGCGGCTCCGCCCTGCCGCGTGGCCGCCTGCCTCGACCGCTACGCTCGAAGTATGGAGGGGACCACGAGGGACCAGCGGGGCGTCGCCGAGCCGGGCATCGCCGAGCCGGGCATCGCCGAGCCGGTCCAGGCGAGCCAGCCGGGCCAAGGGAGGACCGAGCTGCAGGAGGCGATGGACGCCGGCGCGGGCGAGTCGCCCGACGAGCTCGACCGGGCGATCGACCAGCTGGTCGTCGAGACCGGTCAGGGCGTGCTCTCCGTCAGCCGCGTGGTCAATCCCCTGCTCCAGCTCTGGAGCGTCGCCCGCGAGGTCGACCCTGCCGTCGCAGAGCCGATCGAGAGCCTCCTCACCGCCCTTGTGGGCCGGTCGTTGACGACGTCGGGGGAGATCGCCGCGACGATGGCCGAGGTGCGGGCCGCGGCGGCGGCCACGGGGTCGCTCGCCACGGTCTAGGCAACCCCCCGCCCACCTTCACCTCCGGTCGACCGGGCACCTCCGGTCAGCCGAGTCTCGGACCTCCCGCCGGCCACGGGCCGGCAGCGGTGCTCCTGTACCGCGATCTCTGTTCCGTGATCGGCCGGTCCTCGCGCTTAAAGCGGTGATCTGACTACACAGCACGTTCGCCAACCACCGGCAGTGCACGCGGCTTCACATAGCGCACCATTCAGTCATGTCGGCCACCGCGAACTAGGGTATTCCCTAGGTGTACGGGACGCTCCAATAGCTCACAATGGCATCGTGCAAGCAATGGGGGAGCTGACCTGCCGAACGGTCCATGCGGGTGTCCAGCCTCCAGGCCGGGAACGCTACTTTCTTGTCTCGGAGATGACAACTTTGAGATTTGATCTCACGACCGCCCGAGAACGAATTGGCTCAGAGTGGGCCAATCCGACGGCGATACGGTGGGGCTATAGTCGATGGCTGGTGGCGGGAGGGGTCCGGGCGGCGCTGGTGACGGGGGCGTCGGCCGGTTGCAAAGGGTGAATGGGATCGTGGAACGGACTTGGAATCGTCATCTTGGTTAACTCAATGTGACCGCCAGATCTCAGGTGGAGACAGAGCAATGCCACAGACTTGATAGTCGACATCGTGCAATGAGCTACTGAGATAGCCGGGAGATTCTCAGCTGGCTCTACGCTGCGGGTTTACCGGCAAAAGTGACAGATCGGTGAGACTATGGAAGATGACTCGTTCGATCACCTGTCCCGGCGGGAGCAGGAAGTTCTCTGGGCGCTGATGCACGGGGTGTCTGCCCGTGAGATTGCCAAGCAGTCGTACGTCTCGCTCCCGACGGTGCGGAGCCAGATTCGCGCCGTCCTCTGCAAGCTCGGCGTGTCGTCTCAGCTGGCGGCGGTGGCGCTTGCGTACCAGCGCGGCTGGTCGCCGACACGCGCGGGCGACGGCCGGAACGGTGCGTTCGGGCATGCCGACGCCGTGTCGGTTGGCATTGCCTGACACGATCGGCACCCTCCCCTCGACGAGCCACCCTCCCCGCGCCGGTCAGCACCCGAGGCGTCTCGTCGCCCGGCCCGGCTGGGGGCTGGCGGAGCTCGTCATCGGGTTGCGCTGGGTCGCGCTCGGCCTCGGCGTCGTCCGGATGCTCCTGGGCACGCGGACCAAGGCGGAGGTCGCCGGCGCCTGCACGCTCGCCGCCTACGCCCTCGCGCGGACGATCTGGCCGATCCGGCTCGACGCGAGGGCGCCGTCCGAACGCCGCTCCCACTGGCCGGTGAGCCGACCGGTCCTCGAGGTCCTCGGCGAGCTCGCCCTCTGCGCCGTCGTGGTCGCCCTCACCGGCGCGTCAGGGTCCCCCTTCGACGTCAGCCTCGCCGCAGCGACCTTCGTGGCGGGCCTGCGCGTCGCCCCGCTCGTGCTCGGGGCCGGCGCCGTGGCCGGCGTGGTCGCTGTCGTCGCGGAGGGCGTCACCGGCGTGCTCAGCCACTCGGCCGCCTCGAGGGACGTCGAGCGCCTCGTCGTCCTCGCCGCCGTCGCCCTCCTCGGCTCCTACGGCGACTGGCTGCTGCGGACGGGACGGGAGGAGCGGGGGAGCGAGCTCCAGCGGCTTCGCAGCCTCGGCGAGGTGAACTCGCTCCTGCTCGAGCTGCACACCAAGGCCGCCTCCCTGCCGGCCTCGCTCAACCTGAAGGGTGCGGTGACCAACACGGTCTCCCGCCTCCGCGAGCTCCTCCGGCCCGACGTCGTCGTGCTGCTGCTCAGCGATCTCGCCACCGAGGACGAGCGGGGGCGATGGCAGGTTATGGTCGCCGAGGGGGCGTACATGCCGACCGGGCTCGGCGACGACGACCTGCCGCAGGCGCTCCGGGAGACGATGCAGTCGCTCGGTCCGCTGCGCCGCTCGCGGCTCGACGGCGAGGGCGTCTCAGCTGAGTCGCGATCGGGCCTCTACGTGCCGCTCTGGGCGCGGGGGACGCTGATCGGGCTGATGGCGGTGGAGCGCTACGGCGGAAGCGGCCAGTTTGCCGACGGGGATCTCGACATCGTCGAGAGCGTCGCCCGGCACGCCGGCCTCGCCATCGACAACGCCCGCTGGTTCCGGCGCCTTCGCATCCTCGGCGCCGAAGAGGAGCGGGGACGCATTGCCCGGGAGCTCCACGACCGGCTCGGCCAGGCGCTTGCGTACGTGGCGCTCTCTCTCGACCGCCTTGCCCTGGAGTCCGCCCGCCGCACCGGCACAGACGCCGAGCGGGCGGCCTTCGCCGCGGAGCTCGACCGGCTCGCAGCCGACGTCCGGCGGACCGCCGGTGAGGTGCGGATGAAGCTCTCCGACCTCCGATTCGACGTCGGCGACCAGGACCTCGAGGTGGCGCTCTCCGGGCTGCTCTCGCGGGTCCAGTCGCGCTCCGGCATCCAGACCTCGTTCCGCGCCGAGGGCCCGCACCACCTGCCGCCGCTCACCGAGCGCGAGGTCGCCCGGATCGCCCAGGAGGCGATCAACAATGCCGAGCGCCACTCAGGCGCTACCCGCATCGACGTCCGGCTGCGCAGCGACGGGGGCGACGCGGTGCTCGAGGTGGTCGACGACGGCAAGGGCATCGCCGCGACGGCGCCGCTCCGGCGCGACGCCTACGGGATCCTCGGGATGCGCGAGCGCGCCGACGCCATCGGCGCCTCGCTCGGCATCGTCTCGCCGCCGGGCAAGGGGACGACGGTGCGGCTGCGGGTGGGCGGCAGATGAGCGCCGTCTCCGAGCTCGGCGCCCGTCACGACCTCCTGGCCGGTCCCGGCTCGGGCGGCGCGCCGGACGCCGGCTCCGGCTCCGGCTCCGGTCCAGCTCCCGGCAGCGCTGCCGCCGCGCCGGTGAGGACGATGCTCGTCGACGACCACACGGTGCTTCGCGAGGGGCTTCGCCGCTCGCTCGAGGCCGCCGGCCTCCAAGTCGTCGCCGAGGCCGGCGACGGCTCGGAGGTCCTCGAGGCGGCGCGGCTCTCCGCTCCCGACGTCGTCCTCATGGACATCTCCCTGCCGGGCGAGGACGGGATCGAGGTGACCCGCCAGCTCCGCCGCTCCATGCCCGAGGTGGCGGTCGTCGTCCTCACGATGTTCGGCGACGCATCGACCGTGCAGGCGGCGCGGGAGGCCGGCGCGGTCGGGTACCTCGTCAAGGACTGCTCGACGGCCGAGATCGTCGCCTCGGTGCACGAGGCGGCCTCCGGACGTGCAGGCCGCGCCGGGTCCGCCGGCGGGGTGGGCGGCGCAGGTGCGGCCGGCGCCGGCACGGGTGGCCTCGGGCATCCGGTCGAACGGATCGGTCCGTACCTCGTGCGATCGGCGGCCGCCAGCCACGGCGTGCTGCCCGGCGTGCCCGACGAGCAGACGCACGCGCTGACGCGCCGGGAGGTCGAGGTGCTGGAGATGCTTGCGAACGGCGCCTCGACGACCGAGGTCGCCGCCAAGCTCTACGTCAGCGCCAAGACGGTGAAGAACCACCTCGCCCACATCTACGCCAAGCTCGGCGCCGACAGCCGCACGAAGGCCGTCGCCAAGGCGGTGAGGCTCGGGATCGTCAGGATCAAGTGAGCGCCGGGAGCGGCAGCTCCTCCAGCTCCTCTAGCTCCTGCGTGGGAGCTCGCACCCCGGCTCTCGTGAGAGCGAGCTGTTCGCGCAGCCACAGCACCGTCGTCACGACGAGGACGGCGTTGCGGACGGCGGCGGTGGCCGTCGCGACGTAGTAGCCAGGGCCGAGCGCCGCCGCCTCGATGTAGAGGAACGGGAAGACGAGCGTGGTCAGTCCCGCCGCGACGAGCCAGCCGCGCCGGGTCTCCCAGTACGCCCACAGTGGGACGAGCCAGACGATGTACTGGGCGGCGAAGGCGCGGTCCGAGAGGACCGCGACGCTGAGCACGGCGAGGCTCGTCGCCTCGATGCACAGCCGGCCGCGCGCGGCGAGGCGCCAGATCGCGGCGAGCGCGGCGAGCCCGAGCAGGTCGACGGCAGCCTCGATGAGCATCCGGTGCGGCCCGACTATCTCGAGCGTCGAGTAACCGACTATCCAGCCGACATGTCGCGGATCGGCGAGCAGCGTCAGGCTGCCGCCCAGGCTCGAGAGCTCGAAGCCCCGGTGGAGCTCGTAGGTGAGCGGCGAGAGGACGCTCGCCGGTGCCAGGACGAGCTGCGTGCCGAGCACCGTGCCGACCGCGGCGCCTGCGGCGAGGAGCCGGCGGAGCGGCCAGCGTCCTGTCGAGCGGTGCTCGGCGAGGAGGAACCCCGGGAGCAGGAGCGCAGGGAAGAGCTTGAGCAGAGCGCCGAGCACGGCCCAGGACCACGCCCGGCTCCATCGTCCGGACCGCGCTCGCTCGACGGCGAGGAGCGTGCACAGCGCCGGGAAGACGTCGTAGCGGGCCACCACGACGCAGAACCCAC
>JAKAOD010000284.1 GCA_021823365.1 Actinomycetes bacterium
GCGTTTGACTCGGCTCTCCGTCCACTTGCTCTTCCTCCCTGCAGGGCAGGAGGGACTCGAACCCCCAACCGCCGGTTTTGGAGACCGGTGCTCTGCCAGTTGAGCTACTGCCCTCCGAGCAGGGCGGCGCCCTCCGTGCGGAGGGGGAAGCTCCACGCCAGCCCTGCGGAGCAGGTCAAGGTTAGCACCGGGCGGACCGTCGTCCTCCGGGCCCGCCACGTCGCCTGCGACAGGGGGCGGCGCGACCCCGCCGGTGCGGGCGCCCGCCCGAGGCGGGCTCAGGTTCGGGCGGCGGCGCGACGACCGAGCCCGGTGACCAGCGCGCCGGCGAGCGCCGCCGCGCCAACGAGCGCACCGGCGAGCGCGAGACGCCCAGTCCGGGCTCCTCGCCGGGCGCGGCGGAGGGCGACCTTCTCGACGGAGGACAGGACGTCGCGCACGAGCCCCGGGGGCAGCACCTCGCGCTCCTCTCTCAGCTGGGCGAGGCGCCGGGCGACGCGCCGGTAGCGCGCCAGCTCCGCCTGGCAGCGCAGGCAGGTCTCGACGTGGCGCACGTCCCGCCCGGTCGCCGGCCAGCGCGTCCCGTCGCCCCCCTCGATCAGCCCGGGGAGGACCGCGGCGAGCGCCTCACAGCGCTTTCGCATGCCGCGCGTCGCCTCGCCGGTCGGCGCCGGGCACCGACGCCGCCGAGCCGGGCGAGGGCCTGGCGTCGCGCGGGGGTCGGACGTCGGGATAGATGAGCTCGCGCAACCGCCGCCGGCCGCGGTGCAGCCGGACCTTCGCCGCCGCTCGGGAGATCCCGAGCTCCTTCGCTATCGCCTCGTGCGGGAGGTCGTAGACGTCGCGGAGCACGACCGGGGCGCGCAGCGACGGGGGGAGCCGGCGGAGCGCGGCCACGAGGGAGGCCCGGTCGACGCTCGCGCCGATCACCGCCTCGAGGTCGCGCTCGGCTCGGCTCTCGGCGACGGCGAGCCCCTCCTCCAGATGAGTCTGCCGGGAGTGGGAGCGGGCGCGACGGCTCAGGTAGCTCGACGAGCAGTTCGCCACGATCCGGTACAGCCAGGTCGACACGGCGGAGTCGCCCCGGAAGCGCGCGATCGAGCGGAAAGCGCGGAGGTAGGCCTCCTGCACGACGTCAGCAGCGTCGTGCTCGTTCCCGACGAGCCGGAGCGCCAAGGCGTAGACCTGGCCAGAGGTCGCGACGACGAGCTCCTCGAACGCCCCCCTGTCTCCCCGGCGCGCCCTTGCCGCGAGGAGCGCCAGCCCCTCGTCCGCGGAGCTCAGCGCGTCTCTTTGTGGTTCGTGTGCTGCCGGTCGAACCGGCAGTACTTCCGCATCTCAATGCGCTCGCGGTCGTTCTGCTTGTTCTTCGTCGTGATGTAGTTGCGGCGCTTGCACATCTCGCACTCGAGGGTGACCTTGACGCGCTTCTCGTTCTTCGCCACTCGCTGCTCCTGCTGTGCTTCCGGCAGAGCTGCCGGCTCTGCTGCCGGACCGCCGTCCGGCAAATGGTAGCGGCGGCCGGACTCGAACCGGCGACCCCACGATTATGAGCCGTGTGCTCTGACCAACTGAGCTACGCCGCCATGCGCCTCGAGCCCCCTGTCGGAATCGAACCGACGACACCAGCCTTACCATGGCTGTGCTCTGCCGACTGAGCTAAGGGGGCGCGTCACCGGCCGGGCGTGCACCCGCGCCACGCCTGGAGCATACCCCTGGCGGGCGGCCCCGTCTCGGGTCCCAGGGCCGTCCGGGGCGGTGACCTGGGAGTAGTGTGCCGCCGATGGAGCTGCGTTCGGCGCGCGCCGAGGACGCCGAACCTATCCGCACGATCTACAACGCCGAGGTCGTCTCCTCGACGGTCACCTTCGACCTCGTGCCGCGGAGCGAGGAGGACCAGCGCGCCTGGATGGAGGCGCACGGCGGCGCGTACCCGGTGATCGTCGCCGTCGAGGACGGGATCGTCCTCGGGTTCGCGTCGCTCTCGCCCTATCGCCCGCGTCCGGCCTACGCGACGACAGTCGAAGACTCCGTCTACGTCCGGCGCGACCACCGCGGCCGGGGGATCGGGAAGTCCCTCGTCGCAGAGATCGTCCGTCTCGCCGGCGCGCACGGGTTCCACTCGGTCATCGCCCGGGTCGTCGGCCACCACGAAGCCTCCATCGCCTTGCACGTCTCGCTCGGCTTCGAGCTGGTCGGGATCGAGCGCGAGGTCGGTCGCAAGTTCGGCCGCTGGCTCGACGTCGCGATCCTCCAGCAGCTCGTCTAGCCCGCCTCCTAAAGCGGCGCGGCACGGGCGCCGTTCGGTACCGGGAGCGAGGAGCGTGCGACCGTGGCGGTGCTGGACATCGTGGTGGGGCGTCAGCCGGTGTTCGACCGCGACCTGACCGTCGTCGGCTACGAGCTGCTCTTCCGGCCGGTCGAGGGCGGCCCGGCGGCCGAGCTCGACGGCGATCTGATGACGACGGCCGTGCTGTTCAGCTCGGTGGGCATCGGCGTCAACCGGCTCGTCGGCGACAAGACGATCTTCTGCAACGCCGATCGCGGGCTGTTGACCGGGTCCGTCCCGGTCGTGCTCACCCCGGAGCGCACCGTCTTCGAGGTGGTCGAGTCCGTCGCCCTGGACGACGAGGTCGTCGACGGGTGCCACCGGCTCGTCGAGCAAGGCTTCATGCTCGCTCTCGACCACTTTCGCTGGACCGACCACGTCGAGCCGCTGCTCGAGATGGCCTCGCTCGCCAAGATCGACCTCCACCTCGTCGACCTGGGACGACTGCCGGAGCTGATGCAGCGCTGCCGGCGCTTCGAGCTGAGCCTCGTCGCCGAGCGGATCGAGACGGCAGAGCAGCTCAACTACTGCAAAGAGCTCGGGTTCGACTACTTCCAGGGCTATGTCCTCTCACGGCCGAGGCTCGTGCCCGGCAGGACCCTCGACACCTCGAGCGTCGCCCGGCTGCAGCTCGCCGCGCAGCTCGTCTCGAGCGAGTGCAGCGCCGCGCAGCTCGAGGAGATCATCCGGGCCGAACCCGCGATGGCCTACCAGCTGCTCCAGATGGCCGGCGTCGGGGCCGATCACGGCTTTCGGCGCCGCGTCCAGACGCTGCGCGAGGCCCTCGTCATCGTCGGCTGGCGTCAGCTCCAGAGCTGGATCGGCTTCCTGCTGCTCACCAACAGGGGGGAGACCTCCGAGGAGGAGGTCGTGACGGCGTTGTCGAGAGCGCGCATGGCCGAGCTGCTCGCCCTCGAGATCTCCCCGCACCTGTCCGGGCTCGCCTTCGCGGCCGGCCTGCTGTCGAGCTTCGACCTGCTGCTCGGGATGCGCCTCGAGGACGTCCTGATCTCCCTGCCGCTCGACGCCGAGCTCCACGACGCCGTGCTCGCCAAGGACACCGAGGTCGGACGCATCGTCGGCGACGTGATCGACTGCCAGCTCGGCAGCCCCGACAAGGCGGTGCGCGCCGGCATCGGCGAGCACGTGCTGCACCGGTCCTCGATCAAGGCGCTCGGCTGGGCGCTGGACGTCTCCCGCGGCTTCGTCCGCACGAGCCGGCCCCCGCGGCTCGCCCGCAAGCGGGTGGTCACGCGCTCCTGAGGGCGCTGCGGCGCAGCCGCGGCGTGAGGATCAGCACGACGACGGCGGCGAGGACGAGCGAGGCGGCGCCGAGTCGGAGCGGGCTCGCGATCTCGAGCTCGCGCACGAGGACCCGCGCGCCCGGGAGCCCGAGGAAGCAGGCCACCGCCGAGTAGCCGACGATCATCCTCCGCACCCCGCGCTCGGCGACCGGGGCGAGGAAGACGATGCCCCACACCATGTACCACGGCTGGACGACCGGGCTGAAGGCGACTACGGCGATGAGGCTCCAGCCGAGCGCCTTCAGCGGTCCTACCTTCTCGGAGCGGAGCAGCAGCACGACGCCGATCACGCCGGCCAGGGCGAAACCCATGCCCCTCGCCATCGTCAGCAGCGCGTGGGTATGGTCGCCGAGCCCGGCGAGCGCGACGAGCTTCCCGAGGGACAGGCCGGCCGCGGTCGCCGGCGAGAACCACGACCGGACCGTGTCCGGGTTGGTCAGACCCCCGATCCACCCCCACCCGAGGCCCGCGAGGGCGGAGAGGCCCGCCATCGTGGCGAGCGTCACCGCCATCGCCTTCGCGACGGGCCAGACCCGCTCCCGGACGCTGCGACCTTGTCCGGCCCACTCCCAGCCGATGTAGACGGGGCCGATCATCGCCGGCACTTTCACTGCCGCGCCGACCGCGCAGACGAGGATGCCGGCAAGGGGATGGCCCCGGCGCGCGAGCAGGTAGCCGGGCAGGAGGAAACCGAGCATCAACGCGTCGTTGTGCCCGCCGCCGACGAGGTGGAGGAGGACGAGCGGATTGAGCGCGACCAGCGCGAACGCCGTCGCGCCGTCGCGGCCGAACGAACGGGCGATCGCCGGCACCGCGGCGGCAAAGGCGATGGTCCCGATGAGCGCGAGCATCCGGAGGCCCTCGACCGAGACGAGCACGCTCTGACCGCTCGCCTGGACGATCCATCCGGCGAAGGTGAGGAAGGCCGGACCGTAGGGCGAGCCGACGTTGTGCCAGAGCGGGTCGACGAGCCCGACGAAGGGTCCCTGACCCATGACGGAGGGGCCGTAGGTGTAGGGGTTGAGGTGGTGGACGACCATCCAGCCCTGGGCGGCATAGCTGTAGAGGTCCCTGCTGAACAGCGGGGCGACGACCAGCAGCGGAAGCAGCCACGCGGCGAAGGTCGGCACCAGGCGCCGGACCGGGATGCCGGGGTGGCGGCTGCAGATGCGGACGACGTCGTACCAGACCCTGAGCATGAGGATCATGCCGGCGTAGACGGCGGCGACGTCGTAGATCGCCGAGCCCGACGCCGACAGGTTCGGAAGGAGGCTCGGCGAAGATCGG
>JAKAOD010000285.1 GCA_021823365.1 Actinomycetes bacterium
GTCGGCGTCCACGTAGGCCTCCAGGGTCGAACGTTGGGTTTTCGCAACGCCGATCTTGGGCGCCTTTCGCGCGTCAGCGGTGGATCTCAGCTTGGGCGGGATCCCTTGGACTTATTCATCTAGGTGCGTGCGCTCCGCGCTCCGCGCTCCGCGCGCCTCGAGGCTTGCCCGGCTCGTCGGCGGTGACGCAGCCGTCCTCGCCATCCTGCTCGTCGTCTTCCTCGTCACGGCGAGCCGGCACTCCCAGTTCGCGACCAACCAGGCGACGGGCTTCGGGCTGTTCCTCCTCCTCGCTTGCTCGATGCAGCTGATGCTCGGCTTCTCCAACCAGGCGTCGCGCATGCACGCCGCCGTCTACGGCGCGGGCGCGTACGTCGCCGTCGAGCTCGAGGCGAAGGCAGGCGTACCCCCGGTCGTCGCGCTGCTCGGCGCGCTCGCCGCGGGGGCCGTCCTCGGCGGGCTGCTCGCGCTCCCGCTCTCCCGACTTCGCGAGCACTTCTTCGCGATGGCGGCGCTCGCCGCGCAGGTGATATTCACGCAGGTGTTCCAGGACCTCAGCGGGATCACCGGAGGTGTGAACGGCGAGGCGACGGCCAACCCTCACCTGGACTCGCTGCCGTTGCTCGCGCTGATCCTCGGCGTCGGCTTCGCCGTCGCCGCCGCCACGCGGGCGCTCAAGGCGTCGCGGCTCGGACGCCGCGTGCTCGCGCTGCGCGCCGACGAGACCATGGCCCGGTCGGTCGGGGTCGACATCGCGCGCATGAGGCTCGTGATGGTGGTGCTGTCGTTCGCCCTCGCCTCCGGGAGCGGCTTCTTCCTGGTGGAGACCTCCGGCTACATCTCGCCCGACTCCTTCACGCTCACGACGTCCCTCGCAGTGCTCGTCGCGGTGATCGTCGGCGGGCGGTCGCTCACCTGGGGCGCCCTCGTGGGCGCCGGCGCCTACAGCGCCCTGAACGGCGAGACGACGAACGACCCGGGCCTCTCGGTGCTCGTCCTCGGCATCGCCCTCGTCGTCGTGCTCGCCTACCTTCCCGAGGGGATCACGGGGTTCCGGCTCCCGGCGTTCTTGCGCCGCGTGCGGGCGCAGGACGGCGACCAGCGGGCGGATGCCGCGGGCGAGAGGCTACACGCCGGCGGCGAGATGGCGGGCGCCGGGGACGAGCAGGAGGCGTCGCCCTCCCTCGCCCGCCGGGTACGGGCGAGCTCGGCGGCGGACTGAGGTGGCGAACCAGGTCGCGCTCAGCATCCAGGGGCTCGAGAAGAGCTTCGGCAGGGTGCGCGTGCTGCGCGGGCTCGACCTCGAGGTCCCGATGGTCCCCGACTCCGCCGTCGCCGTCCTCGGTCAGAACGGCGCGGGGAAGACGACGCTGCTCAACGTCGTCACTCGTCTCGTCCCGCCGGACGGCGGCGCGATCCGGGTGTTCGACGAGAGCGTCCTCGCCCGGCCCGCACATCGCCTGGTCGAGCTCGGCGAGACCCGCACCATCCGGCTCGCGAGCATGCTGTCGTGCGCCACGTTCCGGCTCCCGGCGATGCTCGCCGTGCAGGCGGCGCAGGTGGACGCCATGAGCGGGGGCCGCCTCGAGCTCGGCATCGGGGCCGGGTGGGTCGAGCCCGAGCATCGCGCCTATGGCATCCCCTTCCCCGGGCCGGCAGAGCGCCTCGAGCGCTTGGTGGAGCAGATCGAGATCGTCCTCGGCATGTGGGCGACGACGGAGGGCGAGACGTTCACCTACAACGGCGCCCACTACGTCCTTACCGAGTGCCCGGCGCTCCCGAAGCCCGTCCAGCGCCCTCGTCCCCCGCTCATCCTCGGCGGGAAGGGCCCCCTCAGGACGCCGAGGATCGCCGCGAGGTACGCCGACGAGTTCAACGTCGCCTTCGACACCCTCGCGAACGTCGGCGCGCAGCTCGCCCGTGCCCGCGCCGCCTGCGAGAGAATCGGCCGCGATCCCGCCTCGCTGCTGTGCTCCGTCGCGGTGACGACGACCCTCGGGCGGACGTCGGGCGAGGCCGCCGCACGCGTCGCGACGCTCGGCGACGACATCGCCCGGCTGAAGATCGGCCCGGGGCTCGCGGGCACGATCGAGGAGGCGCGGGAGCGGATCGGCACCTACGCCGGCATGGGGGTGGCGCGCCTCTACCTCCAGATGAAGGACCTCGAGGACCTCGACCAGCTCGACCTCGTCGCCGAGGAGCTGCTCGGCTCGACCTGAGCACCCCGGAGGTGCTGGTCACCAGCTCAAGATGTGTCAGCCGGCGTGTGGAAGCGGGGCGCACCACCGCCGTTAGCGTGCGCGTGCTGCAGCCCGAGCGCGCCCCGCGAGCGATCGCCGTGCTCTCGCCGCTGCTCGGCGGCACCTACCACAGCCGGGTGATGATCGGGATCGTCCGCGCCGCTGCGGCGCGCGGCGTGCCGGTGGTCGGCGTCCAGACCGTCGACACCGCCCGCGCCCCCTTTCCAGGGGCGGAGCCAGGCGGGGACGACTGCTCGCAGCGCATGGCCTGGTCCGAGATCCTCGGCGCCGTCGTTCTCGTCGATCCGGTGCACCCGCAGTACCTGCGGGGACTGATCGCCGCAGGAATTCCCGTGGTGACCGTCGCGCACGAGGTGCCGGGACTGACGTGCCCGGTGCTCTCCGGCGACAACCGCGGAGGCGCGAGCCAGGCGGTGCGCCACCTGCTGGAGCACGGGCACCGGAGGGTGGCTTTCGTCGGGAACGTCGCTCACGACGACATGAAGGAGCGCTACGAGGCCTACCGAGAGGCGCTCAGGCGCCACGGGATCGAGCCCGACGAGCGGCTCGCGTACCTGGTCGACGACAACCTCGAGCCCGGGGGCGAGAAGGCGGCGCGGGCCATGCTCGACGCGGGGCTTCCCTCCACGGCGGTGTTCGTCGCGACGGACTACGGCGCGATCGGGATGATGCAGGAGCTCAAGGCGGCCGGCCTCGTCCTTCCCCGTGACCAGGCGATCGTCGCGTTCGACGACGAAGAGGAGTCTTCCGCGGTGACGCCGTCGCTCTCGACCGTGCGCGTCGACCTCGCAGAGGTCGGCGCGGCGGCGGTCCGGCTGGTGCTCCGCGGCGGCGGACCCGGGGCGACCGTCGGGCCCCGGCACCTGGTCCCGACCTGGTTCGTGGTACGGGAATCGTGCGGATGCAGCCTCTACGAGGGCAGCACCCTACGGCTGCGCGGCGACGCGGCCGCGCCGCCACGGTCGCAGGCCCCGCGTTCCCCGGGTCGTGCGCCGTGCCCGCCGAGGATCGGCGACCATGCCGCAGAGGCGGTCGCCGCCGCATGCGAGGAGCTCGCCGGCCTGCTCGACGAGCCCGACGAGGTCGCGCCGGAGCGGCTCGAATCGATCGCCCAGCGAGCGCTTCCGCCCGAGGCTCGCTGGGAGCACGTGCCGGCCGCCGTGGCCCGCGCGAGCGAGCTCGCCGAGACGCGCGGTCGGAGCCCGCGGGAGCGCCAGGGCCTCGTCACCACCTTTGCGCTGGCGCTCTCGCACGCCTACCTCTCGCGCCAGGCGTTCGAGAAGACCGGCCTCGGGCAGTCGCTCCGCGACGAGTACCACCTCAGCATGGACCTTCTCCGCCGCGACCGGAGCGACCCGAAGGCGCTGCGGTTCCTCTCCCGGTCGCACGCCCGTGCGGCGTGCCTCGCCCTCTGGCATGACGGCGATCCGAAGACCGCGACCTTGGAGGTCGCCGGCACGTACTCGGTCGACGGGCCACCCCCGGTCGCGTGCGGCGAGGTGTTCGCGGTCGAGGAGTTCCCGCCGGGCGCCCTCGTCCAGGACGCGGATGCGGCGGACGGCGAGGCGACGCTCGTCCTCCCCGTCCGCAGCGGCGTGGCGGACTACGGGGTGCTGGCGATCGTCGCGCCGGTCGAGCCCAGCTCCGTGAGCGGCCGCGACTTCTACCTCGAGTGCGCCGCGCTCCTCGGCGCCGCGCTCGAGCAGGAGGACCTCGTCGCCTCCCTCCTCGACCAGCACCACGCGCTCCGTTCGCAGCAGGACGAGCTTCGGGCGCAGCAGCTCCTGCTCGAGCGCCAGAAGGCGGAGCTCCAGCGAAGCGAGCAGCGCCTGCGCCACCAGGCGCTCCACGACGCGCTCACCGGGCTGCCCAACCGCACGCTCGTCCTCGAGCGCGCCGGTCAGATGCTCGCCTCCGCCCGGCGGCGCGGCACGCGGGTCGTCGCGCTGTTCGTCGACCTCGACGACTTCAAGCAGGTGAACGACCGCCACGGCCACGCGACGGGTGACGAGCTGCTCGTGGCGGTCGGGGCACGGCTTCGCCGCGAGGTGCGAGGCGCCGACACCGTGGGCCGCCTGAGCGGCGACGAGTTCGTCATCCTCGCCGACGAGACCGGTCTCCGGAGGGGAGGGCTCGCCCTCGCGGAGCGCATCGAGAGGGCGCTGCGCGTGCCCTTCGAGCTCAGCTCCCGGGTCGTCGAGGCACGAGCCAGCATCGGGATCGCCGTCGGAGCGGAGCTGAGCGGCGACGAGCTGCTTCACGACGCCGACTCCGCGATGTACCAGGCGAAGGCGGCCGGGAAGGACTGCGTCGTCCCCTTCGCGGGCGAGGGGCGCCCCGTCCGCCCCTGAGGCGCCCGCGGAAACGCTCAGGTTGTCCGTCGCATCTGCCGTTGTACCTCTCGGCCGGGGGCGACCGGCCACCGGTGGTACAGCACAGGAGGCGCGGGGTCCCGTTGGTCGGGGAGGCGTGCGGGTACGGGCGGTCGACCGCAGGCGCGGCGACGCGGCTTCGCGGCCTTGCTCCGGCTGACGCGCTCGCCGCCCTCGGCTTCCTGCACAGTCCGGGACCTCTTCTCGTCCTGGACGCCGACGGCCTCGTCGTCGACGCCAACCTCGCGTTCGCCCGTCTCGTCGACCGCCAGCGCGA
>JAKAOD010000286.1 GCA_021823365.1 Actinomycetes bacterium
GGCTTCGGCCGGACGCCCCGATGAAGCGCGAAGACGGCACCGGGAGACCGGGCAGGACCGTCACCGCCTCGTCGCAAGGCGAGGCTGCCTGACCATGTGCACGTTTGTGCACGGGTTGGGTAACGGAATACGGGTCGTCAGCGCCGCTGCGCGCGTGCGGAGGCGGTGGATCCGCGCACGACCAGCTCCGGCCGGAGCTGCACCACCTTGACCGCGGTGCCGGGATCACGGAGGCGCCCGAGCAGCAGCTCTGCGGCATGGACCCCGATCTCGTAGTGGGGGATCCGCACGGTGGTGAGAGGCGGGTTCATCCGGTCGATGAAGGGCATGTCGTTGAACCCCACGATCGAGACGTCTGCTGGGCATCCGAGACCCGCGCTCTCGGCGGCCGAATAGCAGCCGAGCGCCAGCATGTCGTTGCCCGCGACGACCGCCGTGGGACGGTCCGGCGCCGAGAAGAGCCTCCGCGCGCAGCGCTCCCCTTCCCCGATCGAGAAGCTCTCGGCGAACTCCACGCAACCTTCGTCGAGATCGGCGCCGGTCGTCCGCATCGCCGAGACGAACCCTTCGTACCGTGCGTGCCCGGTCGACATGGACTGCGGGCCGGCGATGTGCCCGATCCGTCGGTGGCCCAGGCTTCGCAGGTGCTCCACGACGAGCCCGACACCTGCAGCGTCGTCCACCGAGACGGACGAGAACGTGCGATCCTCGACGACCCGGTTCAAGAGCACGAAGGGAACGCCCACGTCCTCGAGCTCCGCGAGGCTCGCGTCGTGCCGGTGCGCCGTGGCGAGGATGAGACCGTCGACACGCCGCTCCACCATGCTCTCGAGGATCCGGCGTTGCCGGTCGGGGCCACCTTCGGTGTTCGCGAGCAGGGCGACGTAGCCGTCCTGGAACAGGCGGGACTCGATGCCCCGCACCATCGGAGGGAAGAGTGGGTTGTCGATGTCGGGGATGACGACCCCGACAGAGTTCGTCCGCCGCGTCTTGAAGCTCCGGGCGAGGAGGTTCGGCTTGTAGCCGAGCGAGGTCGCCGCTGCGGTCACGCGCTCGGCGGTCTCCTGACGGACGAGCGCCCGGGTCGCGTCATTGAGGGCGCGCGAGGCCGTGCCCGGGTGCACCCCCGCAGCCTCCGCCACCTCGCGAAGCGTCACGGCGTCTCTCGGCATCCTGCCCCACTGCCCTTGCTACGTCCGCCTCCAGCGGGAGGCTAGCGCGCGGTGGCCGTTGGCGGCTGCCTTCGCGTGACGGCCGGCGCTGCGTGTGCCTTGGATCGAGAACGTCCCCCGGACAGAGCGAGGCCGGACCGGGGTGCGTCAAAGCGCGTCAGCGCGCGTCAGACTCTCTCGACTCGGCGTCGCGGACGCGCTGGACCATGAGCTCGAGGAGCGCCCACATCGTCTCGGGATGGGACAGCGCGAACGGGCGAAAGACCGGCTGGGTCAGCATGAGGCACCGCACGTCGGTGTCGGCGGTGACCGTCGCCGATCGAGGAGCGCGGTCGATCAGCCCCATCTCTCCGAAGAAGTCCCCAGGCTCGAGCACCCGCGCGACCTTCCCCCGGACGGTGACCGTGGCCCGGCCTTCGGCGATCACGGTGAAGATCGTGCCGTGCTCGTCTTCTTCGGTGAGCACGGTGCCGGCCGGGAACGCCCTGTCGTGGATCTCGCGTACGAGCTTTTCGAGGTCGCGCTTGGAGACCATCGAGAACAGCGGCACCGTCGCGAGCACTTCCGAAGGGTTCGACATGGCACGCGATGGTACGCCTCCGGGCGCGTTGGACGCTCGTGCATCGCCTGACCGCCCCTTCCCGGTGTGGTCAGGCGAACCTCAGGACCCGCACGTGCCCGACCCGCTCCGTCACGGCTTCGAAGGTGTCGCCGCGGTCGGCGGAGCGCCACACTCGGCCGTCGGGCGTCCCGAGCGCCACCTCACCGCCTCGGGCGGCCAGGCTGCCCGTGTCGAGGTTGAACGGGAACGACGGAGGCAGCCCGCCTCCGCACGGCTCGAACGGATCGCCGAGGTGTGCCGCACGGTAGAGGCGGCCGTCGCGCGTGGACGGTCCCGTCGACGCGGTCACTTACGCGACGTCGCCGTCGACAGCCGTCGCCCGGCAGTAGCCCGAGTGGAGACCTTCGGCCGTCCATTGCCAGGTGGCCCCGTCGTCCGAGCTCCATCCGAAGCCCCCCGCGGCCGCGGCCGCCACGACACCCGCATGGCCGGCCACGACCTCGTGCACGTCGTCGTCCGGCACGATGACCTCGGTCCACGTCGCGCCGCGGTCCATCGACCGCCAGACGCCACCGACGTGCACGCTTACGAGCCACGTCCCTGCGTCCGTCACCGCCATCGAGCGAAGGTCGGGGCTCGGGGCCGCCGGGTTCTTCCACCCGGCGCGCCCGGGGACGCCGTCGAAGGAATCCAGCGTCGACAGCTGGCCGTCGAGGAGATCCACCCTGGCGAGCCGGGCACCCTCGAGACCGACGAGCAGCCCGCCGTCGACCGCAGCCATGCTCTGGGCCTTCCCGAGCTCGACGCGGGCGATCGGGGCCAGCTCGTACTCGTCGACCCTGGCGATGCGGTCTCCGTCGAGCAGCACGTACGCGCCCCAGGCTCCGGACCCGGTGCCGATCGCGATCGCGCAGACCGAGACGTCCTCGGCGATCGAGATCTGCCGGTCCAGGTCCTCCAGATGGCCAGTCGTCCCGAGGAGCAGCACCGCTCTGTCCTATACCAAAGAACCGAGTCCTGCCCAGCGCGGGGATCGCGCACGGAAGGGATGCTCCGAGCTCGCCGCTCGCGCCGGGTGGAGCCGTGTCAGTGGGCGCGAACGAGGCTCGGTCCCGGGCTGCCGGGGCGCAGCCGGCGGGCGACGTCTTCTCGGAGGTCGTGCCCGAGGCCGGGGCGGTCCGAGGGCAGCACGTAGCCGTCCCGCCAGACGAACGGCGGGTCGGCAAGCTCGTCGTAGATGCCGTCGAGGCGTTCGACGCCCTCCATGATGAGGAAGTTCGGCGAGCACAGCGAGAGCTGGATCGAGGCGGCGGTGATCATGGGCCCGCCGTAGACGTGCGGGGCGATCTGGACGTAGTGCGCCTCCGCCATCGTCGCGATCTTCTTCGCCTCGAGAATGCCGCCGACCATGCCGACGTCGAGGTTGAAGATGGCAGCGGCCCGGCAGGTGAGGAGTCGGGCGAAGTCGTACTTCGACGTGAGCCTCTCACCGGTCGTGATCGGGATGCTCGTCGCGCGGGCGACCTCGGCGAGGGCCTCCATGTCCTCGGGCGGCAACGGCTCCTCGAACCAGAGAGGGTCGTAGCGCTCGATGCGGCGAGCGAAGCGGATGGCGCTCGCAGGAGTCATCTGCCCGTGGGTGCCGACGAGGATGTCTGCCTCGTCGCCGACCTCGTCGCGGATCGCGGCGATGACCGACTCGGCGGTGGAAAGAGCTCGGGGAGAGAACTGGAGGGGCACGCGCTGGCCGAGCGCCTGCTTCTCGCCGATGCTGAGCGAGAACGGGTCGAGCTTCACGGCGCTGAAGCCGAGATCCACGTAGTGGCGGGCCCGTGAGGCGGCGTAGGCGGGGTCGAGCCAGAGCGCTCCGAGGCTCCGCTCGAGATCCCGCTCCTCGTCGTCGGCGTAGAGGTACGTATAGGTGCGAACCTTGTCCCGCACGGCTCCGCCGAGCAGGCGGTGCACCGGTTGGCCGACGTCCTTCCCGACGATGTCCCAGCACGCCATGTCGAGCGCGCTCAGCACGGCGAGCTTCGTCTGCTCGGGAGCGTGGCTGTAGCCGGTCCGGCCGTAGATCTTGTCGAAGAGCTCCTCGGCGTTGTACGGGTCGTGGCCGACGAGGGCCTGGTCGACGAGGTCCTCGATCTCGGCACAGACGACCTGCCAGCGGAAGGGGTGCGACAGCAGCATCATCTCTCCGTACCCGGACACGCCGGCGTCGGTGTCGAGGCGGATGACCATCCACGTCCGGCCGCCTCGAGCGGGAGGCGGCGGGGCGATCGGGAAGGCCTCCACGCCGGTCACCTTCACGACAATCCCTCCGATCGGGACAGCGGCGGCCACGATCGATGGGCGACGGACCGCCGGCGGGACGTCGCGGAGGCGCTCACGCGCCGGCGCTCGACGAAGGCGTGCTCGACGACCCTGCCGCGACGGCCTTGGCCCAGGTCCGGTCGGCTTTGCCGGACGGGCTCCGGCGGACTTCGTCGACGAAGAGCACCCGGCGCGGGCGCTTGTGGTCCGCGAGGACCGCACCCACGTGGTCGATGACCGCACGCTCGGTGAGCTCGCTCCCCTCGTGCAGGGAGACGAGCGCGACGACCCGATGCCCGAATCTCTCGTCAGGCACCCCGACGACGACGGCGTCCGCGACGGCAGGCTGGGTCAAGATCACCTGTTCGACCTCTTCGACGAAGACCTTCTCGCCGCCGGTGTTCACCACCTCGCTCCCCCGGCCGAGCAGCGTCACGTTCCCGTCCGCGTCGATCGTCGCCATGTCTCCGGAGATGACATGGCGCACGCCGTCGATGGTCCTCCAGGTTCGAGCCGTGCGCTCCGCATCGTGCAGGTAGCCCACTGGCATCGAGCCCGACGCCGCCAACATCCCCTGACACCCCGACCCGGGCTCGACGTCGTGATCGTGCTCGTCGAGGATCCTCCCGGAAGGCGTCAAGCGCGGCCGGGTCGAGAGGGGATCCTCCCCCGGGCGGGTGATGGCGAGCGCGTACGGGCCGCCCTCGGTCGACGCGATGATGTCGGTGAAGGTCACCTGCGGGGCGAAGCGGGCGATCCCAGCCTTCACCTCCGGGCTCCAGGCGACTCCGGCGCTCGCGATGCGCAGCAGGCTGGACAGGTCGTAGGTGTTTCCGCTGCGCTCCGCACGCTCGAG
>JAKAOD010000287.1 GCA_021823365.1 Actinomycetes bacterium
CGATCTCAGACGCTGCCGAACCCGCCGAGGATGACGATCACGAGCAGCCGGGAGATGAGGTCGTAGGAGCTCGCCGCGTTGAACGGGGTGGTCATCCCGAAGAGCATCCCGCCTGCCGCGCCGAGCCCCACTCCGATCCCGAGGGTCAACGCAGAGACGTGGTCGACGTTGATGCCGACCAGCTTGGCGGCTGTGAGGTTCTGCGTGGTCGCACGAAGGCTGCGGCCGAACTTCGTGTGGTAGAGGATCCAGTACAGGGCGGCGAGCAGCAACGCGCTCAGGCCGAAAGCGAGCAGGTACACGTTCGGGAAGTCCAACGACCCGAGGTGCAGCGAGCCTGTGCCGTACGACGCGGTCACCTCCACGAGTGTCCCGCCGAAGATGAGGTCCAAGACCCCCTCGATCACGACGGCCGTGGCGTACATCACCAGCAGCGACATGATCACCCGGTCGCGCTTGATCGGCCGGAGCAGCAGCATGTACACCGCGTAGCCGAGCGTGAACATGATCGGGATCGTGAGCAGCAGGGTGACGAACGGGTCGACCCCCAGGTGCGAGGCGAACGTGTAGGTGAAGTACGCGCCGAGCACCACGATGATCCCCTGCGCGAAGTTGATGACCTCCATCACGCCGAAGACCAGCGTGAGACCCGATCCCATCAACGCGTAGAGCGCGCCGGCGAGGATCCCGTCGACGATGCCCTGCAGCACTAGCACGTCATCGCTCTTTCATCGTCCTTCCGAAGGTCCACCGGTCGAGCCGGTGCCGCCACGACGGTGGGCGGACCCTGCAGCAGCTCGGCTCGTTCGCTCCGACGGCGGTGCTGGGCAGCCCTCGACGGGCTGCCCAGCACGCTGTCTCCGGCACTGCGAACGACGTGCCGTGGCCGCCGCTCAATACTTGCTCTGCCCCCACTTCGGCTTCGGGTTCATCACCTTCGAGCTTCCTGGGGCTGTCGACGGCAGCACCTGGAGCTGCTTGCCGTGCTGCCACTGGAACACGAACGGCCTGGCGCACGCGTTCTGGCCTGTCGGCTTGAAGCACACCGGGCCCTGCACGCTCGTGAACTTGGCGCTGGAAGAGTGCATGTACGCGATGAGCTTCGCGTTTGTCAGCGACTTGATGTGGTCGACCGCCTCACGGAGGGTCTGAGCGGCCGAGAACGCCTCGGCCATGTTCGCGCTGAGGAGCGACACCGAGTGGACGTGGATCTCCTTCTCGAGGATCTTCTCCATCTCCGTGTTGACGACGCCCTCGTTCGCACCCGGGTACCAGGTGTTCGGCCACATGACGCCTGTCGTGTTCTGCTTGCCGACGGCCTTCACGAAACCGGTGCCCTGGTCCGGGCCAGAGACCTCGAAGAGCGCTGTCGGGTTGTAGCCGGAGCTCACGAAGTCCTTGATGAGGCCTTCGCCGTCAGGCGGCTGCGACCCGATCGCCACGATCTTGGCGTGCGTCGCGGCGATCGCCGAGGCGATGGGCGTGAAGTCGGCCGTCTCCAGCGGGTACACCTTGTAGACAGCCGTCGTGAACCCCTTGGAGTCCAGGTAGTTCTTGATCCCTGTCACGATGGGCTCGTTGAACGGTGTTGTGATCGCCGCGTAGGCGACCGGCTGGGGCTTGTAGACCTTGGCCACCCACTTGGCGAAGGAGATCCCCTGGTAGATGGCGGAGGCGCTGACGTCGAACACGTTGTGCAAGCCGGCCTCGAAGACCGAGGGGCCGCCGCCGATGCCCTCGACGAGCGCCATGTGGTAGCGGTTGGCGACCTCGGACGCCGGCTTCGTGAGCAGCGTCGAGTACGGGCCGACCAAGAAGTTCACGTGTGTGACGGTGATCAGCTTCTGGTAGTCGGTGGTCACCTGCGTCGGGCTCGAGCCGTCGGACAGGAACTTGAAGACGACCTTGTGCCCGAGGATCCCGCCGTGCTCGTTGGCCCAGGTCTGGAACGCCTGGTACCCCTGCTCCGTGGTCTTGCCTGTGGCTGAGAAGTCGCCCGACAGGGACACCGAGGCGCCGATCGTCACGACCCCGTGCAGCGCATCACGCCGAACGACGTGCGCCGCGGCGGTTCCCGCACCGAGAGCGGGCGCCGCCATCGCGGCGACGGCTGCCGCCGTCGCGAGCACGGCTCCCCGCCGCCGTGGGCCGGTCGCCCAGAGACGACCGATCAGTTGCCTACTCTTCATGTGCTCCTCCCCTCGCACAGCCGGACGTGCCGGCCGATTGCCAACGCTGCTTGATGACTGCCAGGTGTCTGGATGACTGTTGGATGACTGTTGGATGACTGCCGTATGACACTGCCATGGATACGCGCGGCTGCGCGGTCAGGTCGACGGCGCCCACGTGCACCGATCACCGTCGACGGTCCAGATCGTCTCCGCCGGCGGCGGGGCCCAGAGCTCGACGAAGGAGAACTCCTCGTCCCCGTCGTTCTCGAACCAGTGGACCTCGCCCGGGCCGACGAGCGCGCTGGTCCCCGCGCCGAGGCGGGTGGACTCGGACGTCTGCCCGCTGCTGGTGTGCAGCACCCCGCTGCCTCCCAGCACCCAGAACACGTGGTGCGAGTCGACGTGGTAGTGCGCCGCCGCCGTGTCGCCGGGGTGGTACACGATCCGGTCGGCCCGCAGGTGGGTCGCTCCGACCGGCACGTCCTCGGTCACGAGATCGAGCCGGTCTCGCGTGTCGCGCGTCGACCCGAAATGCGGCAGCTCTTCTTCCGTGAATACCTTCGACATTGCCTCACCCCCCGGCCACCCGACCCGGGCTACGTGTGCACTCGATTGCAAGAGTACAATACGGGCACCGCCCGCGTCGGTCAATAGGGTCTCGACATGTCCGCGGAAATGTCCCGGACGCCGGCACCGGAGGCGGCCAGGGGAGGTGGTGACGGCGAGACAGACGAAGGGGGCGGCGACCCAGGCGACGACCCGGGCGACGAAGGGGGCAGACGGAGCCCTCGACGTCGAGCGTGACCACGCCCTCGTCATGGACGACGGCGTGGCACTGCGTGCGGACGTCTTCCGCCCCGAAGAGGGCGGCCCGTGGCCGGTCATCATGTCCCTCGGCCCTTACGGCAAGGGCCTGCCGTTCTCTGAAGGAGTCTTCGCGGAGCGCTACCAGCGCCTGGTCTCCGAGCATCCCGAGGTTCTCGACGGTTCGACGGGGTCCCATCTGTGCTGGGAGACCGTCGACCCTGAGCAGTGGGTGCCGCTTGGCTACGCAGTCGTCCGCGTCGACTCGCGCGGTGCGGGGCGTTCCGCCGGACGGCTCGACATCTTCTCTTCGCGTGAGGTGCGCGACTACGCGGCGGCGATCGAGTGGGCGGGAACCCGGCCGTGGTGCAACGGCCGCGTGGGCCTCGCCGGCGTCTCCTACTACGCGATCAACCAGTGGCTCGTCGCGTCGCTGCGCCCGCCGCACCTCGCCGCCATCATCCCGTGGGAAGGGGCAGCCGACCACTACCGTGACATGACCCACCACGGCGGCATCCTGTCGAACGGGTTCTTCGACGGCTGGTACCCGCGACAGGTCCTCTCGATGCAGCACGGCCTCGGACACCGCGGCCCGAAGAGCCCTTGGGTGCCCGACGGCCTCGCCACCGGTCGCGAGACGCTGGACGAGGGAGACCTCGAGCGCCTGCGAGCGGACTACCTCGCCGAGATCCGATCACACGCGTTCGACGACGCCTGGCACGAGGAACGCAGCGCGTCGCTCGACCGGATCGACGTGCCGCTCCTCTCGGCGGCCAACTGGGGAGGTCTCGGCCTCCACAGCCGCGGGAACTTCGAGGGCTTCGCGCAGGCGGCGTCGGCCGCCAAGTGGTTGGACGTCCACACCGGGCGTCACGAGGAGGCGTTCTACACGCCGGACGGCCGGGAGCTGCAGCGGCTCTTCTTCGACCGGTTCCTCCTCGGCCGGACAAACGACTGGGAGCGCCGCGACCGGGTCTCGTTCGTGGTACGCGACGCCGAGCGCGGCGAGCTTCGAGCCGGAGGGGCCGCGTGGCCGCTGCCGGGCACCCGCTGGGAGCGGTGGTGGCTCGAGGCTCCACGCAGGCTCCGGCGTGCCGGCGACGGCCCCCCCGCCGATTCGGGCCGTGCGTCGGTCAGCGCCGGCGGTGAAGGGGCAACGTTCGTCTCCGACCCGCTCGACGCGCCGCTCACGATCGTCGGGCCCCTGTCGGCCAGCCTGCACGCAGCGAGCTCCGGCACCGACGCCGACCTCTTCTGCACCCTGCGTGCGCTCCGTCCCGACGGCACCGAGGTCGACTTCAGAGGGGCCAACGACCCTCGCGCGCCGCTGTCCCAGGGGTGGCTGCGGCTGTCCCAGCGCGAGCAGGATCCGAGACGCTCACTGCCCTGGCGGCCATGGCACACCCACCGCACGCGGGTGCCGCTGCGACCCGGAGCAGCCTACGAGGCCGAGATCGAGCTGTGGCCCACGTGTGTGCGGCTTCCTCCCGGCTCCCGGCTCGCGCTCAGCGTCGGGGGCTCGGACTTCGCGCGCCCCGATGCCGTCGGACCCTTCCACGGATCGGGGCCGTTCCGCCACGACGACCCGGACGACCGCCGCGAGACCGCGGGCGTGACCGTCGACCTGCTCACCGGTGGGCGGTTCCCTTCGTCGGTGCTCCTGCCCGTCGTGGACCTCTGAACCCGGCGGGAACAACGCCCTGGTGCCGAAGCAGGGTGATCTCGCCCGCGTCGCCGTCGACGTGCACCAGGTCCTCGTCCCCAACCGCCAACGAGCCGACGCCGACGACGGCGGGCACGCGCAGCGAGCGAGCGACCTCGATCAGGTGGGCGGCGCCGCTCCCCGACTCGGCCACGAGCCCGGCGGCGACCCACAGCGCCGGGGCGAGCTGCGGGGTCGGCCGG
>JAKAOD010000288.1 GCA_021823365.1 Actinomycetes bacterium
CGGTAGAAGCCGAGCACCTCGTCGGCCGCCTCCTCGACGCTGTTCGCCACCTTGAACAGCGACACGTCGTCCGCAGAGACGTAGCCCGGCCGCACGACCTGCTCGTCGATGAAGCGGCGCCAGCCGTGCCAGTAGGTGCCCCCGGGGGTCTCGACGAGCACCACCGGCGCCGGCTCGGCCTTCCCGGTCTGGAGCAGCGTCAACAGCTCGTAGCCCTCGTCCAAGGTGCCGAAGCCCCCGGGCAGCACCGCGTACGCGTGGGACTCCTTGATCAGCACCAGCTTGCGGGTGAAGAAGTACCGCATCTCGACGAGCTTCGGGTCCTGGGCGATGAAGGGGTTCGCCCCCTCCTCGTGGGGGAGCCGGATGTTGACCCCGAAGGCGTGCGCGCGGCCCGCGCCCTCCGTCCCCGCCGCCATGATCCCCGGCCCCGCCCCGGTCACCACCATCCAGCCCGCCCCGGCCACCCGCGCCGCGAGATCCCGCGCGAGGAGGTAGACGGGGTCCGCAGGCAGCGTGCGCGCGGAGCCGAACATCGTGAGCTTGCGCACCGAGCGGTAGGGGCGGAAGACGCGGAACGCGTCGGCCATCTCGCCGAAGGCGGCGTCGGCGATCTTCAGGTCCAGCACGTCGGTGTCCTCGTGCGCGAGGCCGTAGACGGTGGCGAGCATCGAGCGGAGCAGCTCTCGTTTCGCCGGCGCGAGCTCTCTGCCGGCCGCGACGGCTGCGAGCGCCGCGTCCAGCAGCTCGGGCGCGGGGCCCGCGGCGTCCGGAAGCGCCTCGGGCGGGACGCTCACCCCGGCGCGCCGACGGGCTCCGGGGTGACCCGGCCGTACAGGGTGGTCCGCTGCACCAGGCGCCGCCCGAGCGGCTCGATGATCGCCTCGAGGTCGTCTGCGCCCATCCGCTGCCCGTGGGCTCCGCCCGCCGCGCGTGAGATGTTCTCGTCCATGAGGGTCCCGCCGAGGTCGTTCGCCCCCGCGCAGAGCACCTGGCGCGCGCCCTCGGGGCCCATCTTCACCCACGACACCTGGACGTTGTCGATCGTCCCGCGATAGGCGATCCGACCCACCGCGTGCACGAGCAGCGCCTCGCGGAACGTCGGCCCCCGGCGCGCGCGGCGTTGGAGGTAGATGGGGGCGGCCATGTGGACGAAGGGGAGCGGGACGAACTCGGTGAACCCGCCGGTCTCCTTCTGGAGCGTCCGGGTGCGCACGAGGTGGCGCGCCCAGTGGCGCGGCCGCTCGACCGCGCCGAACATGATCGTGACGTTGGAGCGGAGCCCGACGCGGTGCGCGATGCGGTGCGTCTCGAGCCACTCCGTGGTGGTCAGCTTGTCGGGGCACAGGACCTGGCGGATCTCGTCGTCCAGGATCTCGGCCGCAGTCCCCGGCAGCGTCTTCAGCCCCGCCGCCTTCAGCCGGCGCAGGTAGTCCTCGAGCGGCTCGCCGAGCCGCTTCGCGCCCTCGGTCACCTCGAGCGCGGTGAACGCGTGGATGTGGATGCGCTCGGAGCCGGCGCGCACCGCGGCCAGGACGTCCACGTAGTAGTCGCCGTCGAAGGACGGGTGGATGCCGCCTTGCAGGCACACCTCGGTCGCGCCGAGCGCGTCGGCCTCGGCGACCCGCCGGGTGACCTCGTCCAGCTCCAGGAGGTAGGGCGCCCCGCGCAGGTTCAGCGAGAGCGGCCCCTTCGAGAAGGCGCAGAAGCGGCACTTGAAGGTGCAGATGTTCGTGTAGTTGATGTTGCGGTTCTGGACGAAGCTGACCTCGTCGCCGCAGATCTCCTCGCGAAGGCGGTCGGCGAGCGCAGCCACGGCCTGCACCTCGGGCCCCCGTGCCGAGAAGAGCGTCACGATCTCGTCCTCGCCGACCTCCTGGCCCATCTCGACGCCGGCGAGCACCTCGCCGAGCGCGCCGTGCACCGGGGCGGGCGGGACGCGGCGCCGTGCGGGGCCGACGAGCGCGGGCGGGCGCGACTCGCCGCCGGTGCACCACGCGTCCTCCCTGGCGAGCCCCTCTGCGTCGGAGGCGTCCAGCACGCAGAAGCGCATCGCCTCGTCGAGCCACCGCTCCGGCTCCGTGGCGAGCTCGGGGTAGATGGTGAGCCGAGCCGCGAGCACACGCCCTTCCGCCTCGGTCGCCGCCCGCAGCGCGCTGACGGCGGGCCACGGCCGCTCGGGGTTCACGTGGTCCAGCGTCACCGGCGAGACCCCTCCCCAGTCGTCGATGCCGGCGGCGAGGATCGGCGCGAGGTCGCCGGACAGGTTCGGCGGCGCCTGCAGGTGGACGGCCGGCGGCAGGAGGAGGCGGGCAGCCGCGATCGTCCAGAGGAGCTCTTCGGGGGGGCACGCCGGGTGCCGGGCCATCGCCGTCCTGGACTTCGGCACGAAGTTCTGGACGATGACCTCCTGGACGTGGCCGTGGCGCAGGTGCGACTCGGCGATCGCCGAGAGGGCGACCAGCCTGTCGGCACGCGTCTCGCCGATCCCGACGAGGATGCCGGTGGTGAACGGGATGGCGAGCCGCCCGGCGGCCTCCAGCGTGGCGAGCCGCCGCGCCGGGTCCTTGTCGGGCGCGCCGCGGTGGGCCGCGAGGTCGGGGCGGATGGACTCGAGCATCATCCCCTGGCTCGCGGTGACGGGCCGCAGCGCGGCGAGCTCGTCCTCCGACAGCGCGCCGACGTTGGCGTGGGGGAGCAGCCCCGTCTCGTCCACGACCGCGCGGCAGCACGCGACCAGGTAGTCCACGGTCGAGGCATACCCGTGCTCGGCGAGCCAGCGTGCGGCGACCGGGTACCGGTCCTCCGGCACCTCGCCCAGCACGAACAGCGCCTCCCGGCACCCGGCGTCGCGGCCGCGTCGGGCGATGTCGAGCACCGCTGTCATCGAGAGGTACGGGGCTGCGATGCGGGCCGGGGCCTTGGCGAAGGTGCAGTAGCCGCAACGGTCCCGGCACAGCATCGTGAGGGGGATGAACACCTTCGGGGAGTACGTCACGCGCGTGCCGTGCGCTCTGGCGCGCACCTCGTCGGCCGCTGCCACGAGGGCCTCGGTGTCGGACCCGAGGAGCTCCGCGCGGGTGGGAGGCGCCCAGGCGCGGTCGTGGGCCGCCGCGTCGGATCGGATGGTCTGGGACTCGGATCTCACATGGACCTCACAGCTCGGGGTTTCGCCAGGAGTCTCCCGCACGTTCGAGCAACAGGTCGGCGATGTGCGGCCCCCAGGTGCCGGCCCGGTAGAGGTGCAGCCCGCCGCCGGGCTCGGACCATGCCTCGAGATAGGGGTCGACGATGCGCCAGGCCTGCTCGACCTCGTCGGTGCGGATGAAGAGCGTCGCGTCGCCGCACATCGCGTCGTGGAGGAGCCGCGGGTAGCCGTCCGTCCCCCGGTCCTCGCCGAACGCGCGCTCGTAGAGGAAGTCCATCGCCACCGACTGGACGCGGAACTCCTCGCCGGGGACCTTGGCGCCGAAGTGGAGGCTGATGCCGTCGTTCGGCTGGATCCTGAGCACGAGCGTGTTGGGCCGCAGCTGGCGGGCGAGTTCGCCGTCGAAGGCGAGGAAGGGCACGTTGTGGAACTGGAGCGCCACCTCGGTCACCCTCGTCGGCAGGCGCTTGCCCGTCCGGACGTAGACGGGGACCCCGGCCCACCGCCAGTTCTCCACCCGCAGGCGGAGCGCCACGTAGGTCTCGGTGACCGAGTCGGGGGCGACGCCCTCCTCGGCGCGGTAGCCGGGGACGGCGACCCCGTCGACGACGCCCGGCGTGTACTGGCCGCGGACGGACTTGTCGACCGCCTCGTCCGGCGTCGGGATGTCGACCGCCTTCAGCAGCTTCACCTTCTCGTCGCGGATGTGGGTCGCGTCCATGCCGGTCGGCGGCTCCATGAGGGTGAGCGAGAGCACCTGCATCACGTGGTTCTGGACGATGTCGCGCAACGCCCCCGCCGTCTCGTAGAAGCCGCCGCGGTGCTCGACCCCGATGCTCTCGGCGACCGTGATCTGGACCTGCTCGACGTAGCGGCGGTTCCACACTGGTTCGAAGATCGCGTTGGCGAACCGGAGCGCGAGCACGTTCTGCACGGTCTCTTTACCCATGTAGTGGTCGATGCGGAAGATCTGGTCCTCGTCGAACGCGCGATGCACCGCGGCGTCGAGCTCCAGCGCGCTCTGCAGGTCGTGGCCGTAGGGCTTCTCGACGACGAGGCGGGCGAACTCGCCCCCTTCCCCGGGGACGTTGCAGCCCTCCTTGGCGAGCGCGTCGGCGATCATGGCGAAGACCGACGGGACGGTGGCGAGGTAGTAGACGCGGTTCCCCCGGGTCCCGTACCGCTCGTCGGCCTCCGCGAGCAGGCCCTTCAGCCGGTCGAACGTGTCGGTCGCCGCGTACTCGCCGGGGATGTAGCGGAACCGCTCGACGAGCTTGCGCCACCGCTCGCCGCCGTACTGCGCGTCCTTCATCGCGACGCGCCGGAACTCCTCGTCGCTCCAGGGGGTCCTTGCGACGCCGATCACCGTGAACTCCTCGGCGAGCCGCCCCCGGTCGGCGAGGTTTGCCAGGGCGGGGAGGATCTTCCTCGCGGTCAGGTCGCCCGAGGCGCCGAAGAGCACGAGCACGAGCGGCGGGGTCCGCTCCGGCGGCACCGTCGGCGTCGACGGGACCACCAGCCGCTTGGACGGCCGGGGGGCCGAGCGGGTGGCCGAGCTGGGGGCGGGCGCGACGGGCGGGCCCGGCGGGCCCGGCGCGCCAGGTGGGTCGTGCCGGTCCGGCGTGACGGGCGTGCCCGGGGGGTCCGGCGTTGCAGCCGAGGGGTCCGGGGCGGTCACGGTCACCTCTCCATTCTTGCGGACCGCAAGACACGGAGCGCGCGC
>JAKAOD010000289.1 GCA_021823365.1 Actinomycetes bacterium
TCCCGGAAGAAGCTCCCTAGGTCGAAGGTCCTGATCTCCTTCGCCTCTTCCTTACGGGAGAGGACGCTCTGGATGTAGTTGCGCCTTCGGTCGTTCTCGATGAGCTCGACGAAGCGACGGTAGGAGACCTTGCTCGCGTTCGTCGTGGCGAGCCAGACCGGCACGTAGGCGGCGACGAGCATCAGGAGGAACAGCGGCTGGACGAACACGAGCGCGGCGCCGACCCCGGCTATCCCGAACAGCGAGCCGGCGAGGGTGATCAGCCCGTTCGTCATCTGGAGCGGCCGGCCGCTCGCGTTGAGCTCGGCTCGCTGCAGCCGGTCGTGGAAGGTCGGCGTCTCGAAGGCCAGCAGGTCGGCCGCGACCGACACGTCGAGCACCTTGCCGACCGCATGACGCGACACGAGCTCGCCGAGCAGTCGCTGCAGCTCGCTCGCTCCCGTGCCGGCGAGCGATACGACGGCGATCGAGCCCGCAAGGGCGAGGAGCGGAAGCAGCAGCGAGGAAACGCCAGCGCCGTGGCCGAGGCGGAGGAAGTGGCCGAGGAAGACCCGCGCGACGAGCACCTCGACCGCGAGCCCGGTGCTCGAGAGCACCTGGAGCGCGACGATCGTCGCGAGCTCGCGCCGCGCGGCCGTCCAGACGAGGGCGATCGCCCCGCGCACTAGCCTCGGGAGGCGGCGAGCGCCGGGTCTAGCGACCGTCGCGAGGACCTCGTCGATGTTGAAGCGGCCGGGCGGCCAGCCCTCGGGGCTCGGCTCAGCGCCGTCAGCCGCGTGCTCTTGCCGCCCGCCCCTCATGACTCGAGGTAGCCGAAGCGGGCCATCACGGCGCCGTGGGCGTCGACGATGCGCCGCGCCAGGTTCGGCGCCAGCTCCTCCGCCCACCCACCGGCTCTGCCGCGCCGGAAGAAGGGGCTGGTCGCGCTGAGTCGCTCCACGAACCCGACCGAGTCCTCCTGTGCCCGGAGGCGTTCCCAGCTGGACGAGGCGACGGCACCGGCAAGCTCGGAAGCGCTCACCTCGAGCCCGGCGGCCGCGAATGCTGGCTGGAAGCTTGCCACCGGATCGGCCAGGCAGTCCTCGTAGCGGAGCACGTGCACCGGGAAAGCCGGAGTGTCGACCCAGCTGTGCACGTGCTCGGACCAGCTCCCGAGCCGCTGCAGGAGGAGGCTGCTCAGCTCGCGGCGGCCGGCCGCAAGGGCCGCGTCGTCCCGGCAGAGGAGCTCGACGGCTCGCTCGAGCGGGAGGTCGTCGTAGCGGGCGAGGGAGACGGCCACGTCCCGGGGGTCCCGAAGGATGTAGAGCGCCGCGCGGGTTGCCTCGGCGGAGACGACGAGCTCGCCCGACGGACCGGGCAGCAGGGCGTCGTGGATCTTCCGCCAGACGTCGCCGCCGGCGCGTGCGACGAGCTCCACGTCGGCATGGGGTCGGAGCCGGTCGATCTCCTCCGGGAGCAGGTCCGAGCTTCGGACGCCGAGCACTGAGTCGAACAGCCAGCGGGAAGAAGGGCTGTTGCCGCCTTCGAGCGCGTTGATGTTCGGATCGGCCCCGGTGCGCAGCGCCGTGTAGACGGCGCGGAGCCACGTGTTCCCGGACTTCGGGTACGACGCAAGCCAGACCGTGCGACCGCTCATCGCACCGCCGACTCGTGCCGCACGAGGCCGAGCACGCACGTCGCGGCCGCGCCAAGGGTCGCGGCCGGTCGGTCGGGGGCGACGCGCACGCGGAAGGCTGGCACCGCCGTCGCGAGCCGGGTCGCCCAGCAGAACTGCGCGCTTCCGAGCCCGAGCTCGGGCACGAGCCGATGGTGCCACTGGGCCTCGAGGATGGCCTTCACCACGGCCGGGCCTTTCGCTCGCTCCGCGACTGCGCGCTCGCCACTGGCTGCAAGCCGGTAGTCCCGGTGGATGCTGACCAACGCGCCGATCGGGACCTCCTCGGGACCCGGTCCGGGATCGAGGACGAACGAGCGTGACGGAAGGCCCGGCCGGACCACTTTGCTCGCGTGATGGTCGAGCCCGAGCGCCGCGACGATGTCTGGCCACAGCGTGACCTGATGTGCGTCGCCACCGCCTCGCCGATGTACCGAGGGCAGCCCGGGATCGACCGGGACCACGCCGTCAGCGATGAGCGGCGCGCCGTGCACGGCCAGCGCCGCGGCAAGTGACGACGTGCCCGTCGCCACGCCGAACGCGACGACCGCCCGGCCACCCACCTGTACCGCTGCGCCTCTCAGCGCGAAATCACCCGCAAGGCAGGCACGGAGCGACTCGACTGGGCCCCGCAACAGGCAGGAGATGTCCTCCTCCGTCGCGCCCGGGGCTGCGTCGACGAGCGTCGCTTCGCGCGGTGCGACGAGAAAGCGCCCGACCGACGCCAGGCGGTAGATGGCGCGCTCCGCCGAGGCCTCGATCAGCGGCGAGCGGTACACGGCGCCGGGGAGCTCGTGAGGGACCGGTCCGCGTCGCCACGCAGTCTCCCCACCACGGGGGACCCCGCCGGCGACCGAGAGGGCGTCGGTCATCCGGCGTCCGGTCGCCGGGTTCTCCGGCGCCGAGCGCGCCCTGTCGGGGCGACGCGGTGCAGCTCGAGGTAGCGCTCCGCCGAGCCGGGGTCCCGTCCGTCGACCCAGGCATGGGCCGGTGAGTCCTTCATGCCCTCGGGCGGTACGCCGATCACCACATCCCTTGGCTCTCCCTGGGAGGCGAGCCAGGCCTGCTCGACGAGCGCTCGCTCGAGGCAGGTCGGCGCGAAGCGCCGGAGCGCCGCCTCGACGCCCCGACGCCCGCGGGGTCCGATCGGGGGCGGCCCGGGGACGCGGGCGCCGAGCCCGGCGCGCTCGAGCCGCGCCCTCATCACACGGACGGCGACCGCCGCCCAGATGCCGCCGACGACGACGGCGGGATGGAGCCGGGAGACGTCGGGGGGCGCGTGGGGGGACCGCCCGTGCCACCGACGACCCGTACTGGAGAGCGCCAACGTCGACTCCGTCCGCATCCGTGGCTGCGCCGATCCGTGCCCGGAGCCTCCCGACCCGGTCCGGTGGCCTCGCGCGGTGCGATGTTACGCGCCATGCTGGCAAGCCCGCCGCTGCCCGCGTCCATAGACCCACCTCGCCCATCGTGTCCCGGCCCCGCGCGCAATGATGTGCGCATGACGAGCCTCGAGCACGACGAGCGCCCCTGGGGGAGCTACACCGTCCTCTCCGACGCCGAGGACCACAAGGTGAAGGAGATCACCGTCCTCCCCGGCAAGCGCCTCTCCTACCAGAAGCACTTCAAGCGGGCCGAGCACTGGTTCGTCGTCCGCGGCGAGGGCGTGGTCACCCTCGACGGCAAGGAGGTCCCCGTCGGGCCGGGGTCGGTGGTCGACGTCGGGCGCGAGCAGGCCCACCGCATGGCCAACACCGGGTCCGCCGACCTCCTCTTCGTCGAGGTCCAGCACGGGGAGTACTTCGGGGAGGACGACATCGTCCGCCTCGAGGACGACTTCGGCCGGAGCGGCTAGCGGAGGGGCCGCCGGGGAGCTCCGGGGCCGCGCGCTCGGCTCCCGGGCCTGGTCGCGGCGGTGCGACAGCCAGGTATTGTCACCGTCTCTTCATACAATTGCGCGCGTCCGGTCGACTACTCTCTGTGACCTGCACCCGCCGGAGGCGGCCAGGGCGCCGGGGGGTGCCCGCTCCGGGATCGGGTCGAGGTCGGAAGATGGCGGCGCCAGGTCAGTCGGCGGGCGACACCCGCGCCGCGTGGTACGCGGCGAGAAGCCGGCTGCTCGTGCGGGCGCGGCACGTGAGCGAGCGGCTGCGCCGGGTGCGCGCCCTCCGGCCGCTCGCCGTCGCCGCCGGCAAGCGGCTCGTCGCGCTCGAGATGCGCCGGCTCCACGACACGCTCGCGGCGACGCCGATCGCGGGGCGCTACTGGGTCTGGGGCGGGCTCCTCCTCGGGTGGGCGCGCGAGGGAGGCGTCCTTTCGAACGACACCGCCGACGTCGACTTCGCCTTCTGCGACACCGACTTCGAGCGCATGAGGGCGAGCCTTCCCGCCCTTCGGGCTGCCGGCTTCCGCCTGCTGCATGCCGTTCGCAACAACGCCGGCGACTTGAGCGTCCTCGTGCTCGAGCGCTCTGGGATCCACTTCGACTTCCTGAAGCTCACCCGGGTCGACGACCTCTACCGCTACTACGGGTCGTTCTGGAGCGTCCAGATCGTCGGCGAGGTCCCCGCGCAGCCCCTCGAGCCCTTCGAGCTGTTCGGCAGGACCTGGCTCAAGTCCAAGGACCACGACCTCGAGCTCACCGCCATGTACGGGGACTGGCGCACGCCGAGGAGCGACTGGCAGACCGAGCGCGACAGCCCTGCTGTAGTCGCCCGGGAGGAGAACCGCTTCCCCTACGACGACCCGGACGACCTTGACGAGCACGTTCAGCCGTTCCGGATGCCCCAGGCGTAGGGGATGTCGGGCGCGTCCGGCACCATCCGCACGATCTCGTCGGGCTCGTGCGGCACCGTCGCGCAGTTGGCGACGAGCGCCGGGGTGGTGCCGATGCCCTTGAAGCCGTTCCAGACGAGCGGCGGGATCGTGACGAGGCAGTAGTCGAGCTCCCCGACGAACACCTCCGCCAGCGCCCCGCGAGTCGCCGACCCCTCCCGGTCGTCGTAGCAGACGAGCTTGACGTTGCCGACCGGGACGGCGTAGTTGAGCGTCATCCGCCGGTGGAGGTGCCAGGCCTTGATCGCGCCCGGGTAGACCATCGAGAAGTAGATCTCGCCGAAGGCCTCGAAGCCCTCGCTGTCTGCACGCAGCATGTGGAATACCGCCCCGCGCTCGTCGGGGATCCGCCGGAGCGGACGCACCTTCATG
>JAKAOD010000290.1 GCA_021823365.1 Actinomycetes bacterium
CTCGCCAAGCTCGAGGCGGCGCTCGGTGCGGACCGCCTCGAGGTGCAGCTCGAGTCGCCCGAGCACCTTGCGCTGCTTCGCCGCTCGGTCGAGGAGCAGACGCTCGTCGAGATCGACTACCTCGGCTCGGCGCGCGGCCGAGAGACGACTCGGGTCGTCGAGCCACACGCCGTCGTGGCGCTGGAGGGCCGCTTCTACCTCGACGCTTACTGCCACCTCGCCGACGCCTGGCGCCGCTTCCAGCTCGAGCGCATCAGCTCGGCCCGCCCGTCGTCGACGCGTTTCGCCCGCCGGAGGGTGCCCGAAGAGCTCGAGGGGCCTCGCGCCTTTCGCGGCGGGCCCGGCACCGCCGTCGTGCTGATCGCCGTTCCCGAGGGCCGCCAGGCGCTCCTCGACCGGCTCGCCGCGGGGCCTCTGGAGCCGGCCGGTGGCGGACGGGTGGTCGTCCCGATCCGCGTCGGCGACGCCAACTGGCTCGGCCGGCTGCTACTGCGCCTCGGGCCGGAGGCCGAGGTGCTGCATCCGCGCGAGCTCTTTGACGCCCGGGCCGAGGTCGCCCGTCGGGCGCTGGCGCGCTACCGGCGGTCGGTCGGCGCCTCCGGCGCCGGCGGCGCGCCGGCGACGCGGCGGTAGGTCGGGGAACATGGCGCCTCCCTACGGTCGCCGGCGTGCTCAGCCTGGCGAAGGTGGGGCGTGGCGGCCTCGCCTACTACCTCCAGACCGTCGCGGCGGGGCGGAGCTCCCGAGGCGGCCTCGTCGAGCGCGACGCCGCGTTCGTCGGGCGCGCTGCCGAGTCGCTCGGCATCTGCGACCTCGCCGTCGACGCCGGCACCCTGCGCGCCCTCGCCGACGGAGTCGACCCGAGGACGCGGGAGGTCCTCGACGACCGGCACGGCCGGGTGCGGGTTGCCGGCTTCGACTGCACCTTCGCCGCCCCGAAGTCCGTGAGCCTTCTGCACGCCCTCGGGCCGGCGCAGGCGGTCGAGGAGGTCCGCACCGCGCACGAGCGCAGCGTCGCGGCCGCGCTGTCGTTCCTCGAGGACGAGGCGGGACGTGTCCGGCGCAGGGCAGGCGGCGTCGAGCGCGTGATCCGGACCGACGGGCTCGTCGCGGCGGCCTTTCCGCACCGGACGAGCAGGGCGCCCGATCCGCACCTGCACACCCATCTCTTCGTCGCCAACCTCGGACGCGACGGCGCCGGCCGCTGGTCGGCGCTCGACGCGCGGCCCCTGTTCCTCCATTCACGGGTCGCCGGCGCGCTGTACCGGGCGGAGCTTCGCGCCGAGCTCACCCAACGGCTCGACGTCGCCTGGAGTTGGCGAGAGGACGGGATCGCCGATCTCGTAGGTGTACGACCGGACGTGCTCCGGGCGTTCTCGCAGCGGAGCGAGGCGATCCTCGCGGCACTCGAGCGCGCCGGGCCCGGCGCGGCGGCGACGCCGGCAGCGCGCCGGGCCGCCGCGTCGGCGACGAGGCCCGCGAAGGACCTTGAGACTCCCTACCCGGCGCTCGTGGAACGGTGGCGCGAGCGGGCCTACGACGCGGGCGTCTCGATGGGCCAGATCGCGCGCGTCGCGCCGGTGAGGCCCCCCGGCTCGCCTGCGCCGCCGACGACCCGCCGGCGTGACGGGCCGGACATCGGGGGCCGCCCCTTCACGCGGCGAGACCTGCTTCGCGCCCGGTCCTGCCGCGCCCAGGACGGCGAGAGAGTCGCAGAGATCGTCGCCGCCGTCGACGCCGAGCTCGCCTCCGGGCTCGCGAGCGGAGCATTCGCCCCAGATCCGGATGCGGGCCGAAGAGCGCCGGCGATGGGCGGGCGCGCCGGTGCGCGGTTTCCCGGCGGCCTCTTCGAGCCGCGCTTCGTCACCCGCGGCTACCTCACCGCCGAGCGCGAGCTCGTCGAGATGCTCGAGCGCGCGCCTGAGCCGGCGGCAGGGCAGTTCGAGCCCGGGCTCTACGCGCTCCGCCTCCATGCCGGCGCGTTCGGCGTCGCTCGGGCGCTCGCGGAACGGGCGAGCGCGGCGTACGCCGCGCACGCGCGCGTCGTCGTCCTCGCGCCGAGCCCGCGCCGAGCCGCGCACGCCGAGGCGCTGCTCGGGGTCGAGGTCCTTGCGTCCGGCGCCCGGGCGTTGCCCGAGGAGCGGGGTGCGCTCGTGATCGTCCTCGACGCCGCGTGCTGGGAGCCCCCGTCGCTTCGCGACGCCGTCGCGATCGCCGTCTCGAGGGGGGCGGTCGTGGTCGTCGCGCCAGGTCCGCGTGACGCCGGGCGGTCGGCACTTGCAACGGTTCTCGGAGGCCCGGACGCAGGCGTCGGTGCTCCTCTCGCCAGCATCGGGCCGAGCCCGGCCGCCGTACATGCCCAGGTCGTGCGCGCGCCGTCGGGCGCCGGAGCCGTCGCCGTGTCGCTCGTCGACCGTCTCGACGCGCTCCTGCCGACGTTCCTCGCCGAGTGCGCCCGGATGCGGACGACCGCCGGCGCGGCGATCGGCGTCGCCGGGGACTCCTCCGTCGCCGGCGAGATCGAACGCGCGGGTCGCGGCGAGACGGCTGTCGTCACACCGTCCCGCCTCGCGCACGCGCTCGCCCTCGCGCCGGGCGCGGGGATCGTCGTGCTCGGCGGTGCGCGCGTGCTCGGTCGGACCCTCCGGCGCGCCGGAGCTCTTCCGGCAGACGTGGTGCATGTCGCCGTCGCTCCCGCGACCCGCGAGCCTGCCGCAAGGGCCCGGTGGGTGGAGCGAGTGACCGCCGGCGGCCCGCCTGCGGAGCGGCCCGAGACGCGCCAGCGCGCTCGCGACGAGATCGGCCGTCAGACCCGCTTCGCGCGCGGCCCCGAGGGGATCGGCCGCTGAGGCTCAGCGACCCAGGCCGACGTCCGAGCTCTGCCGCCTGTCCCGCACGCGGTCTGGCTCTGCTCGCCGCAAGGGAGCTCGCTCGCGCCCGCCGAGGACGGCCGATCGCCAGGGCTCGACGAGGTGGAACGGCGTGAGACGGAGACGTCCCGGTCGGGCGCCCACGTAGACGACCGCGGTGCCCTTCGGAGCGTCGGCCAGGAGATCGGGGGGCAGTCGCCGCCGGGGCTCGCTCGAACGGGTGACGCTCGGCGGCGGCGCGTGGAGCAGGCCGGCAGAGCTCGTCACGGAGATCCTCTGGACGTCTCGTTCGCCCGCGAGAAGGGAGAGCGCGTCGAGCGTGCGGGTGTCGCCGATGCCCGGCAGCACCACCTTGGTCCCGAACAGCGTGAGGAAGCCGTCGGCTGCCTCCCCCCACCGGCCGCGCGCCTGGCTCAGGTCCTGCAGGCATGCGAGCGTCAACAGACCCTGGCTGCCACCTTCCCGGACGAGGTCGGGCAGGTCGTGCAGCGGCGCGATCCCAGCGAGCTCGTCGAGGACGAGCAGGAACGGCGCTCGATCGCCGTGGTGGGCGTAGACCGCACGGCGGACGTCCCTCACGAGCCCGGCGACGAGAGGCGCCGCCTGCTGCTGGTGCTCCGAGCCGGACACGACAAAGAGCGTGGCCGTGCTCTGGGCGAGATCCTCGACGTCGACGAGGCGCCCGCGGGCGCTCTCGAGCGCCGCTTCGGTCCGGTATCCGGAGAGCACGCTCGAGGCGGTCGACCAGATGCCGCTCTGCTCCCGTGCATCTGTGCGCCGCACGATGCCTTCGAGCAGATCCAAGGGGAGCTGCGCCTCGCGACGCGCGAGGATCGCGAGCGGTCGGTCACCGTCGTGGGTGTTCACCCAAGAGACGACGGTCTCGAGACCGGATTCCTCGAGGGCCGCCGCGTGCATCACTGCCGCGAGCAGCGCGGTGGCCCGCTCGGTCCAGTGCGCCGCCTCGCCGCGGTCGGCACCGGGGCGCGCCGCGCCCGCCATCGCGGTCGCGGTCAACAGCGCCGTGTCCCAACGCGTCGAGGACCGGAGCGGTGACCAGCCGACACGGTCGACTCCTGCAGGGGCCTGCACCTTCCCGCTCGGGTCGTAGAGCATGCAGGGACCGAGCCGCCTGCGCGCGGCGGCACATTCGAGGAGCACGTCGGGCTTCGTCGACGCGACGAGAACGCTTCCGCACGCCGCGACGACGTTCGGCACGACGATTCCACCCGTCTTTCCCGCACGCGGCGGCCCGACGACGAGAACGCAGTCCTCGGCGGGCGCAAACGCCGCGCCGGAGCGGCTCTGCCCGAGGTAGATGCCCCCACCCGCCGCGCGCGATGCCGCGAGCGCGAGGGCGTGCGCATCCAAGGCGGTCGGCGGCTTTCCCGGGTTGGTCGCCACGGGAGCAGGCCTACTGGACCGGTTTCCCGGCCACGCTCCCGGCAGCGGCATCGCTCGTGCATCTCGCCGTGAGATACCGCCGTGAATCCTTGGTTTGTGCGCGCCGACCTGCTAGCGTCAAGGTGTTCACGTAACTGATGGACCCCCGCCGAAAGAGGGGGCGCGATGCCGCCAGAACGATGATGCTTGCAATCTCGCGGCAAATCCTCTTGTATTGCGTGGACTTCTACACGATCACGAGGAGGTGGCCGTGAACCGGACCGAACTCATCGACGCAGTCAGTACCGATACCGGATTAACCCGCCAGCAGGCCGAGGCGGCGCTAGAGGCGGTCATCTACGAGGTGACCGCGGGCGTTCGCGGCGGCAACCCGGTGCGCATCACCGGGTTTGGCACGTTCAAGCTGCGCGAGCGCAAGGCACGCCGCGGCCGTAACCCGCAGACGGGTGCTCCGGTTCGGGTCAAGGCCTCCAAGGGCATCGGATTCACGCCTGGCGTCAAGCTGAAGGCAGACCTCAACTCGCGTGGGGCCATTGCCAAGCCCAAGCCCGCCCCGGTGCCCCGCGCCGCGGCGGCGACGAA
>JAKAOD010000291.1 GCA_021823365.1 Actinomycetes bacterium
CTTCGGCGATGATCCACCGGCGGCCGTTGCCCCGCCGGTTCGGGTCGTCGCCCATCGGCATGTGGACCTTGGTGGCCACCACGATGTCGTCGCGCCGGCCCCGCAGGGCCTTGCCGACGATCTCTTCGGACTCCCCATGCGAGTAGACGTCCGCGGTGTCGACGAAGTTGATCCCAGCGTCGAGGGCTCGGTGGATGATGCGGATGGACTCGTCGTGGTCCTTGGTGCCCCACTCGCCGAACATCATGGCGCCGAGACACAGTGCGGAGACCTGGACGCCGGTGCGTCCGAGAGGTCGATATTCCATGGGTGCTTCCTCTCTCTGGAGCGATCAGGGGATCAGGGGATGCAGGGGATCAGGGGATGCAGGGGATCATGGACGGACGAGGACCTTCACGGCAGTGCGGTCCGCCATCGCCCGGTAGCCCGCCGCGATGTCCTCGAGGCCGACGGTGCGGTCAAAGACCCTCCCCGGCTCGATCCTGCCGTCGAGGATGTCGGGGAGCAGCTCGTCGATGTAGGCCCGGGCCGGGGCGACCCCGCCGGTCAGGGTCACGTTGCGGAGGAACACGCCGAAGTCCATGGGCACCTTGCCGTACTGCGGCGCGCCGACCCGGCTCACCGTTCCTCCGTCGCGCACGACGGCGAACGCGGTCTCGATAGCGGCTTCGAGGCCGACGCATTCGAGCACGGTGTGGGTCCCGTCCCCGCCGGTGAGCTCCCGGACCCGCTCGACGCCCTCGCCGCCTCGCTCGGAGACGACGTCGGTGGCACCGAAGGCGACGCCCAAGGCGGTGCGGTCGGCGTGATGGCCCATCAAGATGATCCGCTCGGCGCCGAACCGCTTCGCCGACAGCACCGCGGACAGCCCGACCGCCCCGTCACCGATCACCGCGACGGTGGTCCGCTCGTTCACCCCCGCAGTGCGGGCGCAGTGGTAGCCGGTGGGCAGCACGTCGGAGAGAGTGAGCAGCGACGCCAGAAGGGCCGGGTCGATGCCGACGGGCAGCTCGACCAACGTGCCCGCTGCCTGAGGAACCCTTACGGCTTCGCCCTGAGCGCCGTCTACGCCATCGCGCGCCCACGTCCCGCCGTGGCGGCACGAGGTGTGGAGCCCCTCCTGGCAGAAGTCACAGGTGCCGTCGGACCAGACGAAGGGGGCGACCACCAGATCTCCGGCGTCGAAGGCCTCGACCTCCGCGCCGACTTCTTCGACGACGCCGAGGAACTCATGGCCGATGCGCTCACCCGTCTTCGACGCGGGCATGGACCGGTAGGGCCACAGGTCGCTCCCGCAGATGCAGGCCGCGGCAACCCGCACGAGCGCGTCGGTCGGCTCGATGATCGTCGGGTCGGGGACGGTCTCGACGCGGACATCGCCAGCACCGTGGATGACAGTTGCTCGCATCGTTGGATTCCTTCCTGATCACCGATCGCGACGTCTCGTGATCGTCCACACTCGTCGCCCTCGACGTCGGCGACGACCAGCTCGAGCAGGTTCCGTCCCCGGCTGTTAGGCGCCACTCCGGCGAGCAGACCGGGGAGAGTCGTCACCCAGCTCGACCCATGCGACCGAAAGCTGATCGGCTACATTGCCAGCAAGGCTCGAGCGGAGGTACCGCGGATGCGGCGAGCCAACCTCTCCCGCCGGCTCGGAAGCGTCGCTCTCGTGGCGATCGTCAGCACGGCCGCAGCAGCCATCGTGCCCTCCGCGGCGAGTGCGCTCACGGTGACGCCCGGAACCTACGCGGGAACCGTGTCCGTACCCCCGAGCAATGGATTTGTCGTGGCACCCAGCCATTGGACGCTCGACGTGTCCGACACCGGCGATGTCACCGGATCCTTTCCCCTTTCCTTCACTCTCGATCAAACCACCTCCGGCACGGGCGTAGTCTGCGTCATCAAGGGTCGGGGAGCAACGGTGGTCACGATGTCCGGCCACATGGGCCCAGCCGGCGTCGCGGTCGTCACCATGACCGCTTTGGGCGCCCACCACGTCAGCGGGGTTGAGCACTGCCATTACGACGCCACGACAACACTTGGGTTCAACCGGTCGAAGCAACACTGGCTGGTCCATCTGATTGTAGAAGAGCATCGAGTGCCTCCGCCGGAGTCTTCCAACCGAGCGTCTTTCGCGGACGTCCGTTGAGGGTGAACGCGACGGCGTCGAGATCGTCACGGTCCCAGCGGTAGAGGTCGGTGCCCTTGGGGAAGTACTGGCGCAAGAGCCCGTTCGTGTTCTCGTTCGTCCCACGCATCCACGGCGAGTGCGGGTTGGCGAAGTAGACGGCGAGCCCGGTGTCGATCCGGAGCTTCGCGTGTTGGGCCATCTCGGTTCCCTGGTCCCACGTGAGCGATCTGCGCAGGTGCTCTGGGAGCGTCATGATCTTGTCTGCGATCGCATCTCGGACGGCCTCTGCACCGTGGCCGGCGAGCGGTGGCCCGTTCTTCACCTTCACGGCCCGGTCGTGACCTTCCATGGCAGGCAGGTGCAGCAGCATCGTGTAGCGCGTGGTGCGCTCGACGAGGGTGCCGATCGCGGACTTGTCGAGCCCGATGATGAGATCGCCCTCCCAGTGACCGGGGACGGCCCGGTCGGCTGCCTCGGCCGGGCGCTCGGAGATCATCACCTCGGAGGTGATGAAGTTCTTCCCCCGGCCCTTGGCGCGCGCTCTTGGGACCCGAAGCGCCCTCCCGGTCCGAAGGCAGGTCACGAGCTCGCGCTTCAACGCACCGTGGCCTTGGACGAAGAGCGACTGGTAGATGGCCTCGTGGGAGATGCGCATCGTCTCGTCGTCGGGGAAGTCGAGCGGGAGACGCTTTGCGATCTACTCGGGGCTCCATGCCTTTGCCCACCGGCGGTCCTGGCGTGGCCCGTGCCGGCGACCCTTGAAGCGAACGGTCGGACCCCGGACCTCGGTCCCGTTAGGCCGGGTGACGAGGCCCGACAGGCGGTCCTCGACGTAGGCGCGGAGCTTCTCGTTGCGGGCGAGCCTCGCCTCCTTCGGGCGCTTCCTGCGGCGCTCCGCGTGCCACTGGGCGACCGCCGCCCGGTAGCCCGAAGAGTCGGTGCGCGTCGCGGCGTTGCGGCGCAACTCCCTCGAGATCGTCGACGGCGGTCCGACCAAGTTCTCCCCGACATCTGTCAAAGCGTGGTGGAAGACGAACAACTGAACACGCCACGGTCCAAGCTGGGCGGGACGTCGCCCCCCCGAATCCGAACGTGCAGCTCGTCGGCCCTCTGAGATGTTGTCCGTGCCGAGAATGCCGTCCACTGGCTGTGACCTGGACTCTGAGGGCTGGTGCCGGACGAGGCGAACATCGGCGACCGTGACCCTCTCGTTCGTCTACCGGACGTTCTGCCGCGTGCTTCAGGTCATCCGACTCATGGCTCGCAGCGACACGGACGCCATCGAGGTCGTCATGCTCCGTCACGAAGTGGCGGTCCTCTGGCGCCAGGTGCAGCGACCGGCACCGGAACCGGCGGACCGGGCGGTGCTGGCTGTGCTCGCACGACTGCCTCCCCGCCGACGACTCGGACGGTTCTTCGTCCACCAGCAGCCCGGCTGCGCCGGCACAGAGACCTCGTGGCCAAGTGCTGGACCTCCCCGCACGGCCAGCCCCGCCGACCTTCCATCGCCGCGGGGACCGCCGCCCTCTTGCTCCGCTTGGCGAAGGAGAACCCGGCCTGGGCTACCGCCGCAACCAACGACGAGCTCGCCACCATGGGCATCACGATCGCCCCCTCGAGCATCTGAGCGATCCGGAAGCGCCACGGCGTCGAACCGTCGCCACGGCGGTCAGGGCCGGGCTGGGCGGAGTTCCTCCGTGCACGATCCAAGGGCTTGATCGCGTGCGACTTCTACCATGTCGACACGGTGCTCCTCCGCCGGCTCTACGTGCTCGTCTTCACGAAACGGCCTGGACATCGGGGCGTCGGACCGTAGCCGGATGTGCCGCGATCGCGGAATCCCTGGTCCACAGCCAGATGGCATTTTCGGACTCTACGGGCACGGCGCGGGGTGGCCGAGATCCTCAGGCTGTATTCCGGACACGGTGACGGCGGCGCTCTCGTACGAATCCAAGAACGCGCCTCGACGATCCGGGGCGGACACGGGATCGTCAGCGCCAGCTCGCGCGGCTCCCCCGACGGCGGGACGAGCGGAGCGGCCTCGTCGACGGCGCACCCGACGCGTCTCGAGTGCGCCGTCCGTCTCCGCCTTCCCTCGTGGCGCCCTCGTTCGGCCAGGACCAGGTCGGGGTCGGCGTTCGGTGCCGACGATGGCAAGGGAGGAGACGTCGGGCGAGGAGACCCCGCTCGAGAGTCCCAGCCTTCGCTGGATGGTCCCGGTCGTAGCGAGATGCTCGCTGCCGATCAAGGACACGACGGTCCCGTCGGCACCAGCTCTGCCGGTACGTCCCGACCGGTGGACGTAGTCGGTGGCGTCGGCGGCTGGATCGAAGTGGACCACGAGCGGCACCGCATCGACGTGGATCCCGCGCGCTGCGACGTCGGTGGCGACGAGCGCGTCGAGCCGACCAGCACGAAACGCGGCCAGGGCCCGCTCGCGCTGGCTCTGGCTGCGGTCCCCATGGATGGCCGCCGTCGCCAGGCCCGAGCGGGTGAGCCGGTCCGAGAGGCGATCCGCGCCGCGCTTGGTGCGGCAGAAGACCACGGCCGGGCCGCTCGCCGTGACGACCTCGGTCGTCACGGCGACCCGATCATGGGATTCGACCCGCCAGAAGTGGTGGGAGACCTCTCCTCGATCGGCATCGGTCAGCGCGACGTCGTGACGCACCGGGTCGTGCTGGTAGTCACGGACAAGCTTGTCGACTGGGCCACCC
>JAKAOD010000292.1 GCA_021823365.1 Actinomycetes bacterium
TCCGCAAGACCCGAGACCTCGTCCGTCAGCTGACCGCCCTCGGCCACGAGGTCACCCTCAGCCCCGCCGCCTGAGCTTCGCCACCTGAGTATCGGGACTTCGTCCCGAGCGGGGCTCCGCCCCGCACCCCGGTCTCGCGCGCCCAAGTGCCTGCACTACTCCTGCCTTATTTTCGGTTCAGGTGGTCGTCGCCGTCAAGTCGGTCGCCTGCGCGCTGCCCTCCCGGCTCGGCGTTCCCTTGAGCCGCCTGCACGTCCCCGACATCCGCCAAGAGGTGATCGAGCGGGGCATCGTGGCCGAGATCTCGGGCACGACGATCTGGCGCTGGCTGTCGCAAGACGCGATCCGCCCGTGGCAGCACCGGTCGTGGATCTTCCCCCGGGACCCCGACTTCGAGGCCAAGGCGGCCCGGGTGCTCGATCTCTACGCAAGAGAGTGGGAGGGAGAGCCCTTGGGGGACGCAGACTTCGTGGTCTCCTCGGACGAGAAGACCTCCATCCAGGCCCGCATCCGCTGCCACGAGACCCTCCCGGCTGCGCCCAAGCGCCCAAGCCGGGTCGAGTTCGAGTACGAACGTGGCGGTGCGCTCCAGTACCTGGCCGCATGGGACGTCCATCGGGCCAAGATCTTCGGGCGCTGTGAACCCTCGACCGGCATCGAGCCCTTCGGCCGGCTCGTCGAAGGCGTGATGACGACCGAGCCCTACGCATCGGCGCACCGGGTGTACTGGGTAGTGGACAACGGGTCGTCCCATCGCGGGGGGGCCTCGTGCAAACGGATGCGCGCACGCTGGCCGAACGCGAGGCTCGTCCACCTGCCGGTCCACGCGTCCTGGCTCAACCAGGTGGAGATCTACTTCTCGGTCATCCAGCGCAAAGTCCTCACTCCGAGCGACTTCGCCGACCTCGCGGACGTGGAATCACGCCTGGCCACATTCGAACGCCGCTACGAGCAGGCTGCGTCACCCTTCGAGTGGAAGTTCACCCGTGAGGACCTCGCTCTCCTCATGAAGAAGCTCGCCGACAAGCCCGACTACCAGCTCGCCGCGTGACGCTCGCCTCTCCCTGTCGGAGAAATACGTCATCGAAATTACGGGCCAAAGCACTGAGCCCCGGCGGGACGATCACCGGGACGCCGACCGACCCGGGGACGCCCGGGAGCCGAAGATCGCGTTCCGAGCCGTCGCCGAGCTCTACGAGACGCATCGAGATCGGATCACGGATCGCGGCACACCGGCACGTCTGGGAGGCGAGAGCTCAGCTCGAGTAGATATCCCCGAGGCTGATGAGGCGGACATCGCGGCGGGCGGCCGCCACCGTCTTCAAGCCCTGGGCGAAACCTGTCTCCGACACGAGAAGGCGGAGTTCGTAATATCCAACCTTGTACTTGTTCCCGTCGTCGCGTTGCCGTCGCCCCTCGGCCTGCGGCCCCGGGTTGCCCTCGCGACGGGAATCGTGAAGCCGCCTTCGTGGGCGTGCGGCGAGCGAGCTGCTCGGAGCTGCGGGCCCGCGGTCATCCGCGTCTGTGGTTCACCCGCGGCGTAACGTCCGGCCAGGGTCCGGCTAGGGTCCCCACCCGTGCCCGGGCGGGCACCTGGTCCCACCGGATGCCATGGGTCTACTTCTCCCGCGGGGTGTGAACCGGAACGTCACAGCCGCGTGGCATCCTCCTCCACGGCGACGACGCGGGCAGGGCTCCCCCGATCCGTGCGCGTCGGCCGTCTCGCTCGTCGCCGGCGAGCCCTCGGCCAACGGGACGACCAGGTAGGAGCGATATCCTGATGACCGTGGACTTCGCGGCGATCGTCGATCAGCTCGAGGCCGATGCGGGCTTTCGGGCACGGCTGCGTGCCGTCGTCCTGTCCGAGGAGCTACTCGAGCTGCCCGAGCGCGTCGCTGCCCTTGACCGGCACGTCGCCGAGATCGACGGGCGTCTCACGGGTCGCCTCGACGCCCTCGCCGAGCAGCTGGCGGCCTTCGCCGCCACGACCGAACGCCGACTCGAGGAGGTCGACCGGCGCTTCGACGCCGTGGACGCGCGTTTCGACGCCGTGGACACCCGACTCGACGCGGTCGACCGGCGCTTCGACGCCGTGGACGCGCGCTTCGACGCCGTGGACACCCGACTCGACGCGGTCGACCGGCGCTTCGACGCCGTGGACGCGCGCTTCGACGCCGCCGACCGCGACAGGAGCAGGCTGCACGACGATCTCGGGATCCTCAAGGGTCGCGACTTCGAGGAGGCGGTTGCCGCCCACCCGGGCCGGTACCTCGCGCTGGTGATCGATCGCCCCCGGGCGCGAGACCTCGAGACCTTCGGCCGCTCGTCGCTCACGCCCGAGGAGGACCTTCGCCTCCTGCGCGCCGACCTCGTCGTGGCCGGGCAGGCGAAAGGCTCGGGCGGCGCCCGCGAGCTGCTCGCCACGGCCGAGGTCTCCTGGCGGGTCCACGTCGACGACCTCGCACGCGCCCTCGATCGGGCCGGCCTGCTAGCCCGCGTCGGCGGCGCGCCCGTCCTGCCCGTGGCGGTGAGCAAGGTCGACCCAGGCGCGGCGGTCGTCGAGCGGGCGGTCGAGCTGGGCGTCGCGCTCGTCACCGACGACGGCACAGCCCCGAGCGCGCCCGGTCGTCCCGTCGTCGCGTAGCCGGGACGGCCGTCCTGGCACGCTCACCGGTTGGCGGCGGCAGCCGTTCAGCCGGCCCCGGGTGCGGGATCCTCCTCGGGCCAGGCGAGCTCGTCGGCGTCGGCGATCCGGTAGGCGTAGCCCTGCTCGGCGAGGAACCGCTGGCGACGGGCGGCGAAGTCCTGGTCGTTCGTATCCCGGGAGACGACGGCGAAGAAGCGGGCCTGGCGGCCGTCGGCCTTCGGACGAAGGACACGCCCGAGACGCTGGGCCTCCTCCTGGCGGCTCCCGAAGGTGCCCGAGACCTGGACGGCGACGGAGGCTTCGGGCAGGTCGATCGAGAAGTTGGCCACCTTGGAGACGACGAGGACAGGCTCCTCGCCGCCCCGGAAGGCGTCGTAGAGCCGCTCGCGCTCCCGAGACGGGGTCTTCCCGGTGATCGTGGGGGCCTTGAGGCGGGCCGAGAGCTCCTCGAGCTGGTCGAGGTACTGGCCGATGACAAGTGTCGGCTCGCCCCGCAGTCGGGCCGCGGCGACGAGCCGCTCGACGACGGCGAGCTTGGAGCGGGCGGTGGCCCCGACGCGGTAGCGCTCCTCGGCCTCGGCGAGGGCGTAGGCCATCCGCTCCTCGTCCGACAGGGTCACCCGGACCTCGACGCAGATCGCCGGGGCGATCCAGCCCTGGGCCTCGATGTCCCGCCAGGGGGCGTCGTAGCGCTTGGGGCCGATGAGGCTGAACACGTCGCCCTCGCGGCCGTCCTCTCTGAGCAGCGTGGCCGTCAGGCCGAGGCGCCGCCGGGACTGGATGTCGGCCGCCATCCGGAACACGGGGGCGGGGAGGAGGTGCACCTCGTCGTAGACGATGAGGCCCCAGTCCTCGGCGGAGAGGAGCTGCATGTGGAGCATCGAACCCCGGCGGCGGGCGGTGAGGATCTGGTAGGTGGCGATGGTGACCGGCCTGATCTCCTTGCGCTCGCCCGAGTACTCGCCGATCGCACCCGGCTCGAGGCCGGTCCGGGCGCGCAGCTCGGCGGCCCACTGGCGGGCGGCGACGGTGTTCGTGACGAGGATGAGGCTGTGCGCTCCGGCGGCGGCCATGGCGGCGATGCCGACGAGCGTCTTGCCGGCGCCGCAAGGGAGGACGACGACGCCAGAGCCCGCGGCCATGAAGGCGTCGACGGCCTCGGTCTGGTAGGGGCGCAGCACGAACCCGTCCCCGCCGGCGAGGTCGATCGGGTAGCGGGCCCCGTCGACGTAGCCGGCCCGATCGTCGGCGGGCCATCCCACCTTCACAAGGGACTGCTTCAGCCGGCCCCGCTCGGAGCCGTGGACGACCACCGTGTCGGGGTCGATCCTGGCCCCGACGAGTGGGGCGACCGCCTTCGCCCGGAGCACCTCCTCGAGGACGGCCCGGTCGAGGCTGCGAAGGACGAGGCCGTGGACGGGGTCGACCTCGAGGGTGAGCCTGCCGTAGCGGGCCATCGTCTCGGCCACGTCGACGAGGAGCGACTGGGGCACGGCATAGCGGGAGAAGCGGAGGAGCGCGTCGACGACCTGCTCGGCGTCGTGCCCCGCCGCCCGCGCGTTCCAGAGGGCGAGCGGCGTCACCCGGTAGGTGTGGACGTGCTCGGGCGAGCGCTCGAGCTCGGCGAACGGGGCGATCGCCGCCCGGCAGGCGGCCGCCTGGGGGTGGTCGGTCTCGAGGAGCAGGGTCCGGTCCGACTGGACGATGAGGGGGCCGCCTCCCCCGTTCGCGTCGGTCACAGCCGTGCCTCCTCCTCCGCCTCGGTGAGCACCCGGACCCAGTGGATCCGGGCGCGGGCGATCTCCTGCAGGTCCCCCTTCGGGAACCGCTGGACGGTCACGAGCCGCTCCTCGAGGCCGAGGATCGCGGCGTCGAGCTCGCGTCGCTCTCCCTTGCCGTTGCTGCACGACAGCCGCACGAGCCAGTCCTCCTCGAAGGCCTGCGCGAGGAGCGCGCCGATCTCCGCCTCGGCGCGCCCGATCCGGCTCGGGCGACCCGAGAGGTCGTCGACGAGGCAGAGCTGGGTCGCCGCCGGGGAGCCGGGGCCGCCCACCGACCTCGGCGCGCGGCGCGCGCCGCTCTCGCCGCCACTGCCGCCGACGGCGGGCGCGTGGCCGGCGCGCAGGCGCCCGACGAGCGCCATCGGGTCCTCGAGCGAGTCCGGTCCCTCGCCA
>JAKAOD010000293.1 GCA_021823365.1 Actinomycetes bacterium
GCTTCGCGCTGGTGGCGCGGCGCACGTCGGCCACGGCCTCTCCCACCTGGTCGGGCAGGGACCCGCCGTTCGTGTCGCACAGCACGAGCGCCTCTGCGCCCGCCTCCTCGGCCGATGCGAGCACGCGCAGGGCGAAGTCCCGGTCATGGCGCCACCCGTCGAAGAAGTGCTCGGCGTCCACGAACACCGACAGCCCGTGGTCACGAAGGTGGCGGACCGAGTCGCCGACCATGGCGATCGCCTCGTCCAAGGTGGTTCGCAGCGCCTCTTCCACGTGGCGGTCCCAGCTCTTGGCCACGATGCACGCCACGGGTGCCCCTGCGGCCACCAGCCGGCCGAGAACCTGGTCGTCCTGGGCGCGCACGCCGGCCCGTCTCGTCGAGCCGAAGGCGACGAGCGTGGCCGTCGACAGGTGCAGCTCGGTGCGTGCACGGACGAAGAACTCGTCGTCCTTCGGGTTCGCGCCCGGCCATCCACCTTCGATGTAGGCGACGCCGAGGTGGTCGAGCTGCTCGGCGACCCGCAGCTTGTCGTCCACCGTGAGCGAGAGCCCTTCTTGCTGGCTGCCGTCGCGCAAGGTCGTGTCGAAGATGTCCACCTGCTCGGGCAGTGCCGGGAGGCGATGGTCGTGGGCCGCCGCGCCATGCCGGTGCGCACCGGCGCGGCGGACGACGTCGTCACCGCTGGACAACGCGGAGCCGCCCTTCGTGCCGCTGCGTGCGCCGGACCTGGATCCCCATGTTGCCCTCTCCTCGTGACGACCTCGCGTGCGGCGAGCGGTCGGGAACCCGGTCGGAGCCTCGAGGGGCCCGCGGACCCGTCCCCTGACGTGCCGTCGCGGCGAGGAACGACCAAAGCCCGTGGGCCGGTGCGCTGGACGTGCTGGCGGCAATGATAGTGGTGAGGGGGACCCGAGCCGGGCGCCGCACCGGGCGCGGGGTCGTCGGCGGCCTTCGCACGGGCCGTCTCGACGGCGGACGAGAAGGAACGAGAAGGAACAGGAAGGGAGACACCGATGCGTGCAGCCGTGCTGGAGGCCCCCGGTCGCCCTCTCCGGATCGAGGAGCTCGCAGAGCCGGCTCCCGGCCCCGGCGAGGTGCTGGTCTCGACCACCGCGTGCGGGGTGTGCCACACGGATCTGCACGTCATGAAGGGGGAAGTCGCCTTCCCGACGCCGGCGGTGCTCGGGCACGAGGTGTCGGGCACGGTCTCGGCCGTGGGGCCGGGGGTGGAATCCGTCGAAGTCGGCGACCGCGTGGTGGCCAGCTTCATCATGCCCTGCGGCTGGTGCCGTCACTGCGTCCGGGGCGCCGAGGATCTGTGCGAGACGTTCTTCAACTTCAACCGGTTGCGCGGGACGCTGTACGACGGGCGCACGCGGTACCGGCGCGCCGACGGCACGCCGGTGGCCATGTACTCCATGGGCGGTCTGGCCGAGCGCTGCGTCGTGCCGGCGACCGACGTCTTCGGTGTGCCCGAGGGGCTGCCCGTGGGTGACGTCGCGATCTTGGGGTGCAGCATGCTGACCGCGTACGGCGCCGTGCACCGCGTCGGCGCCGTACGGCCCGGAGACGACGTCGCAGTGGTGGCCGTCGGAGGGGTCGGGTCCGCGATCATCCAGCTGGCGCTCGTCTACGGCGCCGCGCGGATCATCGCCGTGGACGTGAGCGCAGAGAAGCTGAAGGCCGCGGAGGCGCTCGGCGCGACGCACACGGTCGACGCCAGCGCCGCCGACCCGGTCGACGCGGTCCGCGCCATCACGGAAGGGCGGGGGGTGGCGGTCGCGTTCGAGGCGCTCGGCAGCCCACAGACCTTCGCCGCCGCGTGCGGCATGGCCGACGACGGCGGCGCGGTGGTGGTCATCGGCATCGCGCCCGCCGGCACGACCGGCCAGGTCGACCTGTCCCGGCTGCCCCGCCGCAAGCTCCGGATCCTGGGCTCCTACGGGGGCCGGCCCCGCACCGACATGCCGGCTCTGCTCCGTCTCGTCGAACGTGGCGTCCTCAGGCCGCAGGCGATGGTGTCGCGCCGGTTCGGGCTGGACGAGGCCGGCGCCGCCTACGAGGCGTTGGACCGCGGCGAGATCGTGGGACGCGCCGTCGTCGACGTGGCGCCCGGCTGACGGGCGGCGGCGGACTGGCTCGTGACCTCGACGGGGGCCCTCCCGGGAACGTTCTTCGGGAATCCGAGCGTGTGGCAGACGGCCGAGATGCCTGCATTTCGGGCACCCGCGACGACGACGACCAGGTCGTCGGGAGAGTCCACCATGGGCACCCAGGCGTCGCCGGCCTCGGCAGCCTCCTCTTCGGTGGCGGGGCGGGACCGCTCGTGCCTGGATCCGTGCGCCGCGGCGTCGCCGTCGCTTCGGTGGACCCTGACGCCGTCCTTGCCCGCTGGCCGCAGGTCGGAGGCCCTCCTGCCGGCGTGCTCGACCAGGTAGGCCTTCACGTCAGCCTTCGAGAAGCCGCCGGCGGCGATCGCCTGCGCATGCTCGGGGCCGAGGACGACGAGGCAGCGCTTGGAGGGCCGGATCACCGTTCCGGTCCTCCCGATCGTGTCGGCGATGTCGCCGAGGAGGTGCTCGGCTCTCGCGCTGAGACGGTTGTCGACGAACTCGCAGCTGCGGATGTGCATCGCCGAGACGGCGCTCTCCTCGGGCGAGAACCCGAGGTCCACGTGGAGCGGGGCCCAGGGGCTCTCCTCCTCGTTCTCGGCGATGCAGCAGGTGTACTTGCTCGGCGTCCCCTGGGTGGACTGGTCGAGCTCGTGAGGACGGATCCCGTAGACGTTCATGATGATGAGCCGGATCGCCCGCCCCACGGTCGCGTTCGGCCGGAAGCCGGGCCCGAAGACGTTGCCCGTCGAGTTGAACCCGAGGGCGTTGCGGACCGGGCCGTTCACGATGTGGATCGGCCCGCCGCCCGTCGTCGACTGCCAGCCCCCCGTCCCCGGCCAGCCCTCGTCGACCGTCGCCTCCAAGGCGGCCAGCACGACGGGAAAGTACTCCGGGCGGCAGCCGGCCATGACGGCGTTGATCGCCGCGAGCTTCACCGTGCAGGACCGGTAGACCTGGGGCATCCGCCAGATCACCTCGTCCGGGCTGCGGCGGGTCGTCTCGAGGAACGCCTCGACGAGGGCGGGGGCCGGGGGGACGACCGGCAGGCCGTCGGTCCACCCGTTCTCGTAGCAGGCCTCGATCGCTTCTATGAGCGGGGCGACGTCGACCTTGCCCCCGGCGCCGGCGGGCACGCCGGCACCGGCACCGGCGGCACCCGTCACGGCCCGCCCCTCTCGTCGGCCCTGGGGACGCCGCGCAGGATCTCGAGCACCTGGGGCGCCGCGACCTTGGCGTGCGCCTCGATGCCTTCGGCGTCGAGGCTCCCGACGGGATGGGGCACGATCGCGTAGCGGTAGCCGGGAGCGCCCTGGATCGCCGCCATCGCGTCAGCGCTCGCCCTCAGCGCCTCCGTGCAGATCGCCACACCGGGGACGCCGCGCTTCTCCAACAAGATGAGGTCGGCCACACTGGCCGCAGAGCACGACCCTCAATCACCCACCGCTTCGATCACGAGGTCGCATTCGCTCGCGATCTCGTCGAGGAGCTCGTCGGGGGCGGGCAGGGTCGCCGGCACCCGCCGCCGGACGATCTCGACGGGCTCGAGCTCGTCGAGAAGGATCGCCGCAACCGCCTCGAGCAGCTCGGCCGCGTTGGCCTTCGTGTTGTCGATGAGCCCGAGGCGCCTGTGGCGCAGGTCCGCAGGGCGCGGCGCCAGGGCGACCTCGGTGCTCGAGGGCTGGCCCGTCGGGTCCATCAGCAAGAATTCCATGGCCGTCCGCCTCCTTGGGCGCCGCCGGGCACGGGCGCCGACGCGTGCCCGTCCTGAGACGCAGACCGGGCGCTCCCGAGGGTAACGAGCAGCTCGCGGCCCGTCAACGCCGCGGCTCGTGCACGGTTCGGGTCCGTCGGCGCGCGGCTGCGTTCCGGATCTATAGTCCCCGGCGACGGCGCAGCACTCAACTGGCACGGCGACGTGGCACGTGCGACCACACGGTCGGACAAAAGGGGGGAAGTGACATGAGAAAAGGAGTCGTCCTGCGGCCGAAGGTGCTCTCGGGCATCGCGGTCGGCGCGGCGATGATGCTGGCAGCGGGACTCGCCCCGATGGTGGGGGCTTCCACCCGCGCGGCGCCAGGGTTGACACTGAAGGCGCTCGGGCAGCAGGTGAAGGCGCTCGAGTCGCTGCCGCCGTTCAAGGGCATCCCCTACTACGGCGGCGTGCTCGCCAACGCCGCACATCTGAAGGGCGAGAAGGTCATGGTCGTGCCCGGAGACAGCGAGCTCCAGGCATGCACAGAGATGGGCAAGGCGGCGGCGAGCCTGTTCTCGGCCGCCGGGATGAAGCCGACCGTCTTCTCGACCAAGGGCTCCGTGACGACACTCACGACGGCGGCCAACGACGCGATCGCCCAGGGTTACAAGGCCATCCTCTACGAGTGCGACTTCAGCGCGACAGAGATCGTGCCGGAGATCGCCAGGGCGGAGAAGGCAGGGCTGAAGGTCGTCGGCTGGGGAAGCACGCTGAAGGCGGACAAGGTGGCTCATCTCGACGGTTCCCTCAACACAACACTGGGCCTCGTCGCGAGGAACGGGGTGGAGCAGGCCGTCTACGAGCACCACGGGAAGCCGTTCCAGTCCATCATCATCGAGTCGAAGGCCGTCGGCACCTCGCCGCCCGCCTTGGCCGCGCTGCTCACAGAGCTGAAGAAGCTCTGCCCGCGCTGCACGTACACAGTCATCACAGCTGAAGTGACAA
>JAKAOD010000294.1 GCA_021823365.1 Actinomycetes bacterium
GAGCACGGCTGGGCCGCAGGTCACCTTGTGCTCGGGGCTCGAGGCGAACTGCGCCTTCTTCGAGGCCTCGACACAGCGGTTCCAGACGAAGCGGACGCCGTCCCACTCAGAAAGGAGCGCTCGCTCTTGGGCAGGGGAGACCCGGAGCCGGTAGCTGCAGCGGACAGCCTTGGCGGAGACCACGAGGAGAGCCTATGAACAGGGTGCATCAACGCTCGGTTCATGCGAACCCGCTCCAACCGCAACGTCGTCTTTCGCTGCTCCTACCACGTCGTGTGGTGCCCGAAGTACCGCCGGCCGGTCATCGTCGACGACGAACGCGGCAGGGTCGAGGCGCGCCTTCAGAGATCGTCACGGCGGTCTGCAAGCAAACGGGTGCCGAGCTCGTGGAGCTCGAGACCATGCCCGACCACGTCCACCTCCTCGTCGGCATCGACCCGCAGTCCGGTATCCACCGGCTCGTCGAGACGATCAAGGGGCGTTCCTCTCGGCTCTTGCGCTCGGAGCTCCCATCGCTGCGATCTCGGCTCCCGACGCTGAGGACGAACAGCTGCCTCGTCGCGACCATAGGCGGCGCTCCGCTCGAGGTCATCAAGCAATCACGCAGTGCGTGGCCAACCAGCGCAACGCCTGATCGGACCAGCCGGTCGCCCCTTCGGGGCGAGCGGGGCTCTACCTCCCCACGGCTGAAGCCGGGGGCTTCCCGCCCCGCACCCCATTCCGGTGAAGGCCTCTTTCCTCGTGCCCGAGCTCGTTCCCGTCCTCGTTCCCGTCCTTGTTCCCGTCCTCATGGCCAAGCCCCCTTTCCCACCTCACGGTACGACCTGGTTGCGCGCGGAACGACTGCGAAGAGTGGACCCGCGTCGCGCGGAAGGCGCGATTGCAACCAGGCGGACCGCAATGCAATGCTGCCTCGACGTTTCCCGGGATCGAAACCCGGGGCGAGCAGCTGCGCACTGGACGCGCTTGGACACCGGACAGGAGGGGGGCTGGCATGCGTCACCGTCGCTGAGCCCGCGTCCTGCTACCCGGTCGGGTGGCATCGGTGCGAGCGCTCACCCGCGCTCAGTAGCCTCTTCGGCTGAGCCGTGGCCGCGGGTCGGACCTGCGTGCCCACGGCGACGCCGGAAGCACCTGCTGACGGGCGCGGCGCGAACGGCTGCCGCGGGCCGCCTTCCGTGAGGAGGAAGGGGCAGGCATGGACCCGAACATCGAACCGTCGCGAGGCACGATCTCGCTCAGCTCCGCGGACGTCGGGTCGGAGGGGGGCGTGACGTCGACAACCGGGCTCAGACCGTCAAGCCGAGCGCTCACGGTGGCCGCCATTCTCTTCGGCGTCATCGCAGTGGCCGGCGTGACCTGGGCGAAGTGGTACCCCTACGCGGGAAAGCTCGCGAAGCTCTGGGGCACTCGCGCCTGGAGCGGATCGTCGATCCTCGCGACGGGAAGCGTTGCGCCAAGGACCGCGCCCAGCTGGCACAGCGCCTGGTCCTTCGCAGTCGCCTACGGCGAAGACATCTGGGTGGCGCTCGCCGCAGCGATCGTGATCGCTGCGGCGCTGGAGGCCCTCGTACCGCCGTGGCGCGTCGCTGCCATGCTCACGCGGCGCTCCACGCTCGGCGGCACCCTGGTGGCTGGCCTGGCGGCGGTGCCGGCCATGATGTGCACCTGCTGCAGCGCCCCCCTCACGGTCACGCTCAAGCGAAGTGGCGTTCCGACCGCGTCGGCACTCGGGTTCTGGTTGGGCAATCCCGTGCTCAACCCGGCCGTCCTCGCCTTCCTCGCCCTGGTGGCTCCGTGGCAGTGGGTGCTGACGCGGGCGGTCGTCGGCGTGATCCTCGTGCTCACCGTCCCCTACGTCGCCACTCGCCTTGCCCGAGGGCCGGCAGACAGTCACGCGCCATCTGCCATTGCGACGGTCGACGCCCGTCCATTCGACCTCGGCCACGCACCGCGGCGGTTTCTCACGGCACTCGGCCGGCTCGCCGCGACGCTGGTGCCCGAGTACTTCGCGGTCGTCCTCCTGATCGGTGCTTTCCGAAGCTGGCTCATGCCGCTCGGGGCAGACACCGTCCACTGGGGGTTGCTCGCCGTCCTGATCGCTGCCGTCGCCGGCGTGCTGATCGTGATCCCCACTGCCGGCGAGATCCCAGTGCTCCTGGGCCTGGCCGCCGTCGGGACGAGCCCGGCGGTGCTCGGCGCGCTGCTGATCGCCCTGCCCGCGATCAGCCTTCCTTCGATGGCCATGGTAGGGCGATCTCTCGCCTGGAAGGTCGTCGCCGTGGCGGCTGTCGCCGTGGTGGCCTTCGCGCTCGCAGGAGGTGGGTTCCTCTCTGCGCTGAGTTAGCCACCAGTGGGCAAGCGGTATGCGAGAAGAGACCGCTGCCGCGATCAGCTCGCCACGCTCGCTCAGGTGAGCGGCACCTCGCGCAGCCTTCCGCTCTCGCCTGGGAACCGGTCGTGCCATACCTCGCTCGGCTTCGACGAGTTCGTTGCCGGCCTGCAATGCATCCGCGGCCGCGGCCCGTGACTCTGGGAGCATGTGACCGAGCACTTCAGCTCGAAAGGGGGGCGCTGCCGATGAAGCTACGGTCGCTCGCAGCGGAGGCGCTCGGCACCGCGCTCCTCGTGTTCTTCGGAGCCGGGGCGGCAACGCTGTGCTTCGGGTTCAAGGTCACGGGTACGAGCGTCGCTGCTGGGGTCGTCATGACCGCCCTCACGTTCGGTCTCGTTCTGCTCGTGCTCGTCTACGGGATTGGACCGATCTCCGGATGTCACGTGAACCCGGCGGTCACGATGGGCTTCCTGGCGGCGAGGCGCATCTCGCTTTCCGATGCGATCGGCTATTGGGTAGCCCAGCTCCTCGGCGGGATCGCAGGCGCGGCGGGTCTGTACGGGGTCGTCCACACTTCCCGCCTGTATCACCCCAGCATGGGGCTGGGTGCCGACGGGTACGGCAAGTCCTCGATCATCGGCGCCAACGCTGCCGGCGCGTTCGTCGTCGAGATCGTCCTCACCTTCGTGTTCGTCTTCGTGATCCTCGCGGTCACCCGACGGGCAAGCTACGCGAAGGTGGCCGGGTTCGCGATCGGGCTCGCGCTGATGCTCGTCCACCTCGTCGGCATCCCGATCGACGGAACGTCGGTCAACCCGGCTCGGAGCCTCGGCCCGGCTCTGTTCGTGGGCGGCTCCGCCCTCAGCCAGGTGTGGGTATTCCTGATCGCGCCGCTGGCCGGCGGGGTGTTGTCGGCCCTCGCCTACCACCTCTTCTACCCACAGGGGGAGGAAGGGGAGTCCGCCGAGCCGGCGCCAGAGAACGGGGCGCGCGAAAGCTGACGGACGCGAGGGGCGCCAACGGGTGACCCCTCGCACGACGACAGCACGCGTCGCGAATCTCCGAAAGCGGCCGTGAGCGCTCGCCATCCGCGGCAGCCCCGGCCCAACCGTTCGTGAACGACAGAACCGGGAATCCGCTCCGCCTCTCGCACATGGGCTCCGGTTGCCTGATCGCGAAAGACGTCACGTTCGACATCGCACGGTTCGCGTCCTCCTCGGTCAATGAGCAGACCAACGAGAGGAACAAGTCCGTCCCACTCTGGACGGCCAGGGTGTGCCCGTGTCTCTTCTGGGCTTCAACAGCCGGCAAGTCCTCGTCCCTCATTGCGCCGAGGACGTCTTCGCTGGAACCTGTCTCGAGAACCCAGCGCGTGGCAATTGCATGCATTGGCCGTGTCGCTCGCTTGTTCCCTCGCCGAGCTCGATGAGAATAGAAAACGATCGCAGGGAAGACGCGGATGACCTCTTCGTCCCGCCCGTGGCCTTCGTGCTCTTGGGAAGCGGAAACCCGGAGGTGGGTCGCGCGATCGGGCCGGATCGGACTCGCTCACTTCGGTGGGGGTGCCACCGGGTCAGTCACGGCGACTTCACTGTTGCCCAGGCAGCGGTGAGGTCGCCTCCCACAACGCGAGCTCCTCGTCGCGCGGCTTCTCTTCGACAACGACCGCGCGACCGAACACCATCGTGGGGCGGCTTTCAGGCTCCCATGGCGGCCAGGGTCCCGTCAGCGGGTTCGACGGGTCGCCGCTCCTGGCAAGGGCGACCCACGACGCCTGCATCGCCGCAGACAAGCGGTCCGCGTCCACGCCTCCGCCGGCGAATCGTGCGACAGCCGGATTGTCGTGCGTGCCGAATACGAACGGGACCTCCAGCGCATGCGTCGCTCCGAGGACGCCGTCGAACGCGGGGGACTCCCACGTGAAGAGGTAGACGTAGACACGAGGATCGTGCATCCGAAGCGCAGCCGCGAGCTGGAGCGAAGGCCACCGGAACACGATGTCGCTGCCCGCTGCCAACCACAGATCGCGCGGGCTCGACGGCTCCCCTCGCCGTGCCCGCACGTTGCGATAGAGGTCGACGACCCGCTCGTAAGGGGCTCGAGGTGCGGCATGCTCGATGCGCCGTCGCAGCCACTCGTCGTCCGCCGCCTGCGTCGCCGGATCGTTCAATGCGAAGAAGCTCATCTCGTCGCGATTGGTCCCCACGATCGTGGCGACGCCAGCCGCAGAGCCGCGGGCGATCGCCTCGACCGGCGGCTCCGGCAGCACGCTGCCATCGACGACCGGGATGAACGGAAGGGGAAGTTCACCCGGGAGCGGCGCGCGGCGGTACATGGACGAGAGCGCACTGACGAGCTCTCGGGCCGGCACGCCCTCGAGCGCTTCCCTCGACACCTCGGACATGCCGAGCTCGCGCACGAAGGCCCGGGTCGCGTCCGCTGCGCGCTGGGCGCCATGAACGTACGGCGGACCGCTCT
>JAKAOD010000295.1 GCA_021823365.1 Actinomycetes bacterium
CCCGACCGTCGCGCAGCTGCGCACCTTCGCCGCCGTCGCCGCCGAGGAGCACGTGACCGAGGCCGCCAAGCTGCTCGGCCTCTCCCAGCCGGTCGTCAGCCACCACCTGAAGGCGCTGGAACGCGCCCTCGGGGTCGACCTTCTCGAGCGGGTGGGGCGCGGGGTGCGGCTGAGCGAGGACGGCAAAGCCCTGCTCCCGGCGGTCTCGGCGGTGCTCGCCGGGCTGCGGGCGTTGGAGGAGGCCGCCGGCGCGCGTTGCGGGCTGATCTCCGGCAGCCTCGTGCTCGCCGCGAGCAACACCATCGGCATCTACCGGATGCCGCACTGGCTCGCGGGCTACGTGGAGCACTTTCCCGGGATCGACGTGCGCGTCCGGCTGGTCAACACGCTGGAGGCCATCCGGCTGCTCCGCGACGGGGACGTCGACTGCGCGCTGGTCGAGGCGCCGTCGCCGACGGACGGCCTCGACGAGCTCGCGGTGGAGGCCGACGAGCTCAGCGTCGTCGTCGCCGCCGGCCATCCGCTCGCGCGCCTTTCGAGGGTCGGCGTCGAGGATCTCGCGCGGCATCGCTACCTCGCCCGGGAGCCGGGCTCGGGGACCGAGGCACTGGCCGCGGAGCTGCTCGGCCCCGCCTATCGCTGCGGGGCCGTGCTGGAGCTCGGGCAGGTGGACGCCGTCAGATCGGCGGTGATCGCCGGTCTCGGCTACGCCGTGCTCCCGTTGGCCGCCATCGGCGCGCACCTCGAGGCGGGCGAGCTGCGCCGCCTGCAGACGGGCCGACCGGCGCTGAAGCGGGTCTTCCGGGCGCTTCGCCGCCCCGCGAGCCACTCCCCCGCGGTCGAGGCGTTCTGGAGCCACCTCGTCGGCCTCGCCGAGCTCGGGCGGACCGTCGAGCCGGTCGGGAAGAAGGCGCGCGTCAGCGGTCCGCCATGAGCCCCGGTTCGTAGGCGATCACGACGAGCTGAGCACGGTCCCGTGCACCGAGCTTGGTGAGCTCGACGGTGTGGTCGACCGCGACGGGCCCGTCCGTGCCGGCGAAAGGCACGGCGTTCGACTTCACCACCGTGCACCCGGCCGGCGAGCACGTCCACGACACGACCTTGCCCGGTGGGGGCGCCCAGCCCCGCCCCCAGCTCGTGATCGCCCACGGCTACGACCACGACTGGGTGCCGAACAACCACCTCGAAGGAGATCAGCGCCGCAGTGCCGGCTCGCGTGACGATCTCGACGGGCACTCCGTCGGTCGTGACCTGCTCGGATCGACCTCAGCTGCCCGAAACCGAGGACTTCTCGACTGTCAGTTGTATGGACCCCGACCCCGTGCACGTGAAAGTGATGCCAGGCATGGCACCGACGCAGGGATAGGAGGTCATCGCCAACGTCGCCACAAAGGTCCTTCCCGTTTTCTTCTTGCAATGCGGCACCGTGCTGGACGTTGACGCCGGCGTCGGAAGAGTGGTGGTCGTCGCGGGGCAGGCGACGACAGACGCCGCCGAGAAGCCACTCGCTGACCTGAATTCAAACCTCCCCGTCAGGTCGGGTATTGCGCCCCCGAGGACGGTCGGCGGGCCGACCGTGAGCGTCATCGGCCAAGACGCCGCCCGCGTGGCCGACCCCCCCATCGAGAACCCCCCGCACTCGAACGTGCCGCTCGTCTCCGCGGAGGAGTGCACCGTTACCGGGACAGACGCCTGCGACGGCTTGAACTGGGTCGGCCGGACGCTGAGGGTCTCTGTGCTGTCCTGCGCCCGGCCAGTGGTGCAATCCTTGGCATGCAGGTGGAAGCCCCAGACAATCGATCCCGCTCCCGTGAGGGTGTAGACGCTCTTCCGGCGGAGTTTGACCTTGACCTTGACGGTGGTCGTGGTCGCTGGGGCCGTCGTCGTCGTCGACGACGAGGTGGTGGTCGATGAGGGAGTGGTCGCCGAGGTGGTGGTCGAGGCCGAGGGAGTGGTCGACGAGGTGGTGGCGACCCGAGCACCGATGGCCGCGCCTGACGGGTTGGCACCGCCCCCGCAGGCCGCCAGCAGGAACGCGACGGAAAGCAGCAGTGCTCCCGCCGCTCCCGCCGTCGACTTACGCACCGGGGTCTTGCGCATGGTCGATCGCCCCCTTGAGACTTGGACGCGACATCCCTGAGTTACCCGCACTGGTCTGCTCGGGCCGTGCGTCGGCTCAGGGAAGTTTCGTCACCTTCGCACCCTTGGGGAGGGAGAAGTCCGAGCTGCTGACATGCGACGAATAGCTCGTCAGCCAGAACGCGTTGGACGAACCATGCCCGTTCGACCCGCCTACGTAGGCGAGGATGCCCTTGTCGGTCACGCAGTACTTTGCGTCTTGGCTCCCGAAGCTCCACCTGACGCAATCCGAGGGCTGGCGGGCAAAAGTGGCCGTCGAGAAGGACACGTTGAAACCGGGGGTCCTGGTCCCGATCATGACTTCCCAGCCCTTCATGGTGGAGACATACGTGCCGACGTCGAGGAGGGTCCCCATCAACGCCCTGACCGAGGTCGCGCTCTGGGAGGGGTAGACGATACAGGTGATGGGCTTGCCGCCGAGCCCGCAGTCATAGGCCTGCTTACCGTTGTAGATCAACTCGTCTGGCGAGGGCGGGGACGTCCGGACCAACTGATTGGGCGGCTGCTGCTCTACTGAGTAGCTCCCCTTGCTCTTGTTGTTCCTGTAGGCGTAGGTGATCTTGAACGTGGCCTTGGACTCCTTGTTGACTGCCGCTTCCAGCTTTTGCAGTTTCGACTGGGTGCTCCCCGACGGCGGCTTGGACGAGGCCAAAGCCGCGGGGGTGACTGCGGCTAGCGTCATGGAGGCGGCTGCAACCCCCGTTATCAGAGCCGTCAGCCGACGGCTTGTCCTTGTTGGCATCCGTGCTGTCATTACTGGTCCTTGCTTGGCGTGGCCTCAGTGCGATGCTGATGGCGCTACGGGCTGCTTCGGCATCACAAGTATCGGCAACAAGATATGCCAGATGAGATGACAATGTCAATGACCAGCTCGACGTCCTCGGTGTTGGCCAGCTCAAAGTCCCCGCCCTTCGCGCTCTCGACTTTGTCACCTACGCCGCGACGTTCTCCCGGGCCTGCATTCGCGTTCCCATTGGCAAGGGTACGGAGTGTGCTCCCGATCCCCAGGCCGGCGCCAAGACGTGCGCGCATTGGGTTGCTTCGCCAAGCCGCCGACCACGCCGGAATCGGCGCTCGGGGTGGAGTGAGGGCGCGGCCGCCATTCAGGCGACACGACGCGCGAGCTGTCGCTCGGCGTGCGTGTCGATGCGCCGTCAGACCGCCCTCGGCAGCGACCACGGATGAGCGGAGCGGTGAACTAGCAAGGGAATCCTGTCCGGTGCCCGCGCGGCTGCCCATTTCGTGCGGGCTCGGCCCGCAGCTCAACGGCTGAAAAGAGGCAAGCGATGACAGCTGGGCTCTGCCCGATCCCAGTGCTCACACGCGAGCACGCCGACGACGACAGCTTCGAGGACGTGCTTCACCCGTGCAGCAGCCTGCTCGCCCTTTCGTGGGAAGATGGCGGGTACGCGAACGCCGACCTTCGCGGAGACGCATTCACCCCCTCATGGCACGTGCGCTGCCTGGAGCACGAGCACGTGCTCCTCACAGTCTACGACGACACGAACGTCCCTACCGTGCCCCTCCCGGAGGATCCAGCGGAGCTTCTGCCGTGGATCGGCGAGGCGTGCGAGGCCCTTGCCGCTGCTCTCCCCGGGATGCGGGAGCAGCAGGCCACCGAGGCAAGGAGGACGGCGGTCGAGTGGTGTGGCTTCGTCGTCGACGACGACAGCATCGGCGGCGAGGGAGAGATCACCTGTGGTGCCGCGCTCGCCGTCGACGGCGACAGAGCGCGTTGCACCGCCGGCCACCGCTGGGTCTGCTGTCGATGTGGCCCGCCGACGTGCCGAGGGTTGAAGGTGGAGCGCTCCGCTCCGGCTAGCAAGGAGCCTGCGGACGGCCTTGGAGGAGAGGGAAGCGCGTGATGCTGGACCTGATCCTGCTCGCCGCTGCCATCGCGATCACTCCCGCATCGGCTGGCCTCTGGGGACGCCGGTCCACGTGCATCACCTGCGGCGACAGCGTCAGGCGGTGCAGGCCGTGCTCTCGACCCCACCGTGCCGGTGTCGAGACATGGCACCACACGACGGCGGCTTAGGACCAAGACCATCAGTCGGTGCTGGAGATGCCCGCCGCCCGCTGACACCCCCGTCTCCCTCGCTACCGGAGACGCCAAGGACAGCTCTGCTGTCGGATGGCCTTGCAGGGGCGGCGCTGGTGCCGGCCGGGCCACTGAGCGCCGAGGGGCAAGCGTCACTCCGGGAGTACGTCAATCACCCGAACGCTGATGACGCCGAACTGCTCGCTCGCCCGTCCTTAGCCAAGAGTTGGTGCGCGCGACCGGCCGGCGAAGGCCCGTCGGCCGGTGCGGTGCCGGCGTCGCCTTCGCGGTGTGTGCCTTGCGCTTCCTCGCGATGACGGCGTCCCCGATCCCCGCTGCCGCGACCGTTTTGCGCACGGTCCCCGAGTCGTAGCCGCGGTGGAGCAGAAGTTCCCGGTGCTTCGAGACGACGGCAGTTCGCCGATGACAGGGTTCGGGTGCACGACGCCTTCCAGGTCGCCTGGATCGAAGCCGTCTACGGCGCGGTGCACGACCACAGTTGACCGCCCGGGTGGCGCCTCTCGACGGTCATCCCGCCAGCTGGAAGCTGCGGACGACGCTTCGGCCGTAGTCGAGCGTGATGACCTCGTGGACCCAGAGCACGTGGCCCTTCGCCCTCGCGAG
>JAKAOD010000296.1 GCA_021823365.1 Actinomycetes bacterium
GCGCTCAACTCCGCCGTCTGGTCCGGAGGGTCGTTCATCTACGTGCCGCCCGGCGTCAAGGTCGAGATGCCGCTGCAGGCGTACTTCCGGATCAACGCCGAGAACATGGGGCAGTTCGAGCGGACGCTCATCATCGCCGACGAGGGTGCTCAGGTGCACTACGTCGAGGGGTGCTCGGCTCCGGTCTACTCGAGCGACTCGCTGCACTCCGCCGTGGTCGAGCTCGTGGCGCTGCCCGGCAGCAGGATCACCTACACGACGATCCAGAACTGGTCCACCAACGTCTACAACCTTGTGACCAAGCGGGCACGGGCCGAGGCGGAGGCGCACGTCGAGTGGATCGACGGCAACATCGGAGCGAGGCTCACGATGAAGTACCCGTCCGTCTACCTGATGGGACCGAAGGCCTCCGGAGAGGTGCTCTCGGTCGCCTACGCCGGGAAGGGCCAGGTGCAGGACACCGGTGCGAAGATGTTCCACTGCGCGCCGGAGACGAGCTCGACCATCGTGTCGAAGTCGATATCGAAGGACGGCGGTCGCACGACCTATCGCGGGAAGGTCCACGTCGACGAGGGGGCCGAGCGGGCGAAGTCCTTCGTGCGCTGTGACGCGCTCATCCTCGACGAGGACTCGGCGTCGGACACGAGGCCGTACATGGAGGTCTCCGAGCGCGACGCGTCAATCGGCCACGAGGCGACCGTCTCGAAGGTCGGCGAGGACCAGCTCTTCTACCTCATGAGCCGGGGGCTGTCCGAGGCGCAGGCGACCGGCATGATCGTCAACGGCTTCATCGAGCCCATCACCCGCACGCTCCCGATGGAGTACGCCGTGGAGTGGAGCCGGCTCATCGAGCTGCAGATGGAAGGGGCCGTCGGCTGAGCCACGGCGGCGGCCGTCCTGCGGCACGCACGGGAGAGCGAGTCAGGAGGATCGACATCGGTGCCGATGCGTGAGGAGTGCAAGCACTTCCAGTCGAGGACGTACGGCTCGGGCGAGTCCGCGCGCTTCTGCGTGCTCGATCTCGCCCCTGAGGCGCCGTGGCGGTGCCCCTCGGGCTGCGGCCGCTACGAGCGCCGGCTCGCCGATGCCGGGTGGGCCCACGGGCGCCTTGTCGAGCCGGCCGTCGAGACCGAGCCGCTCGATGCGGGCGAGGGGATCGGCTCCGTGCTCGCCGAGGCCGAAGAGATCGTGAGCGCCGACGCGCCGGAGGCCTTGGCGGCCGCCGAGCGGGCGGAGCGCGCCGCCGAGCGACCGCGATGGCTCCAGCGGCTCCGCCCGGGACGCCGCCGGGGATGAGCGCGCCCGCCAGCGACCTCGCCCGCCTCTTCGCCGGCCCGCCGCTGCCGGTCCCCGGGGCTGGCGGTGAGCCGCCCTGGCTCGCCGAGCGCCGGGATCGTGCCCGCGCCGCGCTCGAGCGTGCCGAGCTTCCGACCGAGGCCGAGGAGGATTGGCGTTACAGCAGGATCGGCGACCTCGATATCGCGAGCTTCGCCGGGGCAGCTCCAGCCGTCTCGCCCGGCGCGGCCGCCGAGCTCGAGCAGGTCGCCGCAGCCGTCGGCGCGCCGGCAGGCGTCGCCGGCGTCGTGCGAACGCGCGACGGCAGGATCGTCGCTGTCGGGCTCGGCGAGGAGGCCGCCCGTCTCGGCGTCGAGGTCGTGTCCGGCACCAGCCTCGGCGACGAACCCGCCCACCTCGGCGAGCTGATCGCGCCCCGCTCCGACGCCTTTACCCTCGTCGCCGACGCAGCAGGCGCCGACGTCGTCGTCGTCTCGCTGCCCGCCGATCGGCGGCTTCCGGCGCCGCTCGTCGTCCTCCACGAGCTGTGCGACGAGGGGATCGCCTTTCCGCGCACCCTCGTCGTCGCGGGCGACGGCTCGGCGGCGAGCGTCGTCGAGGTCGTCGCCTCCGGGCCGGGCCATCGGCTGGTCGTGCCCGTCGTCGAGCTCGCGCTCGGTGCCGGGGTCGAGCTCGCCTACAGCTCGATCCAGCAGCTGGGAGCGGGGACGTGGCAGCTCGGCTACCGTGCGAGCCGGCTCGGAGCCGCTGCCTCGCTTCGGTCCTTCTCCGCCGCGCTCGGCGGGGAGTACGCCCGCCAGCTCGACAGTTGCGTGCTCGCGGGGGAGCGCGCGACGAGCGAGCTGCTCGCCGTCTACTTCGGCCGCGAGCGCCAGGTCCAGGACCTGAGGACGTTCCAGGAGCACACCGCGGCCCGCACCCGGAGCGAGCTCGTCTTCAAAGGTGCCGTCGCCGACGAGGCGCGGGCCGTCTACAGCGGGCTGATCGGGATGCGGCGCGGCGCCGTGAAAGCCGACGCGTCGCAGACCAACCGCAACCTCGTGCTCTCGCAGGGCGCGCACGCCGACTCGGTCCCCAACCTCGAGATCGAGGAGAACGACGTGCGCTGCAGCCACGCGTCGGCGGTGGGTCCGATCGACCCAGACCAGCTCTTCTACCTCGGCTCCCGGGGAGTCCCGCCCGATGCCGCCACGCGGCTCATCCTCCTCGGCTTCTTCGACGACCTACTCGCTCGTGTCGCCGAGGCGGGTGTCGGCGCCTACCTGAGAGCCGCCATCGCCGGTCGCGTCACCGCTCGCGCCGTGCTGCCCGCGCCCTCTGCCGCATGAGCGTTCCCCGCGAGCACCGGCTCATTGCCGACGGCGAGATGCAGCCGGGCGAGGCGAGGCGCTTCGAGGTCGACGGGACGGCCATCTGCCTCGTGCGCTGCACGGGGGGCTACCGGGCGATTGCCGACACCTGCAGCCACGAGGACTACTCCCTCGCCGAGGGTATGGTCGACCCCGGCGCCTGTGAGATCGAGTGCTGGAAGCACGGGAGCATCTTCTCGCTCGAGAGCGGCGAGCCGCTCACGCTTCCGGCGACGCGGCCCCTCGCCGTGTACGACGTCGCCGTCGAGGGCGGGGACGTCCGGGTGCGCCTGCCGTGAGGAGCCGGGGGAGGGCAGTCGTGGGGCAGGTGTGCCGGTGACGGCGCCTGCGAGCGTGCTCAAGGTTGCCGGGCTCCGCGCAGCCGCCGGCGGCGTCGAGATCCTCCACGGGGTGGACCTCGAGGTCGCGAGCGGCGAGGTCCACGCGGTGATGGGGCCGAACGGCGCCGGCAAGACGACCCTCTCCTCGGTGCTGATGGGGCGCCCGGGCTACGAGGTGCTCGAGGGGAGCGTCGAGCTCGACGGCGTCGACCTGCTCTCCCTCGAGCCCTGGGAGCGCGCACACGCCGGCTTGTTCCTCGCGCCGCAGGACCCCGTCGAGATCCCGGGCGTGCTGCTCGCCGACGTGCTCGCCGCGGCGCTCGCGGCCCTCGGGCGGGGGGAGGCGGCAGAAGGGGTGCCGGCACGGCTTGGGGCCGAGGCGGCGGCTATCGGGCTCTCGGCGACCGTGATCGACCGGCCGCTCAACGTCGACGCTTCCGGGGGCGAGAAGAAGCGGTTGGAGACGCTCCAGCTCGCCGTGCTCGCGCCGCGCATCGCCGTGCTCGACGAGCTCGACTCCGGGCTCGACGTGGACGCGCTGCGCGCCGTCGCCCGGCGCGTGGAGCTCGAGACGCAGACGAGAGCCGACGGCCCGGCCCCGCTCGGCGTGCTCGCCATCACCCACTACCGGAGGCTCCTCGACGAGCTCACCCCCGACGCCGTCCACGTCCTCGTGCGCGGCCGGATCGTCGCCTCCGGCGGACCCGAGCTCGCCGAGGAGCTCGAGCGCACCGGCTACGCGAGCTACTCCGCCGGCTGAGCCGGCGCGGGGCTGAGCCTGCACCTCCCGAGCCGGGCGGCGGTGCCCGGCCCGTGGCGCAACCGCGGGCCCGCCCTGTGCGGCGCGGCGCCCCGGGCAGTAAGGTCAGCGGCGCTGTTGCTGTCGCTGGCGCCGAGAACCCGGGGGCGAGCACGTTGGCAGGCGCGTCGGGGACGGGGCGGTCGCTCGGGCATGCCACGCCGCGCAGGTCGTTCGACCGTCGCCCCGCGACGGTCGACGCCGAGATGAGAGTCGAGTCGAGCGACGCCGGCCGGCGCGACGTTCGGGACCGCAGCGATCGATGGCGATCGCTCGCGGAAGAGCACCGCCGCCTCGCCTTCCTCGCGCCGGCGGCGCTGGCGATGGCCGCCTACGCCGCGCTCGCCTGCGTCGCGTTCTGGCCGGTCCAGCCGGTGTCCAACGGCGCGATCCCGGTCTGCGCCTGCGGGGACCAGGCCCAGGAGGTCTGGTTCCTGGCCTGGACGGCGCACGCGGTCGCCCACGGGATCACCCCGTTCTTCACCGCGGCGATCAACTACCCCCGGGGCGTCAACCTCGCCGACAACACCTCGATGCCCCTCCTCGGCCTCATCGCCTCGCCGGTCAGCCTCACCCTCGGGCCGATCGCCGCGTACAACCTGCTCATGCGCCTCGCCTTCTTCTGCTCGGCGAGCGCGATGCTCCTCGTCGCCAAGCGCTTCACGACAAGCTGGGGCCCCGCCGCCGCCGCCGGGGCGCTGTACGGCTTCTCGCCCTACATGGTCGGCCAGGGCAACGGGCACCTCTTCCTCCTCTTCGTGCCGCTGCCGCCGGTCATCCTGCTCATCTGCTACGAGCTCTTCGCCCGCCCCTCGCGCACCTCCGGCTCGGTGCGCCGGGCGGGGATCTGCTTGGGCCTGGCCTGCGTCGCGCAGTACCTCATCTCCCAGGAGGTGCTCGTGACGACGGCGATCTGCGCCGCCGGCGCCGCCGTCTTCGCCGCGGCGCGCCGCCCGCGGCTCGTCGCCGGGCGCCTCTCCCGCGCCGCCGCCGGCGTCGCCTGGGCGCTCGTGG
>JAKAOD010000297.1 GCA_021823365.1 Actinomycetes bacterium
GCATGGATCATCGCCAGGGGCCAGGCGAGGTAGGCACACCAGTGGACCGCACGCCACACCCGGTACCCCAGCCGATTCCGCAGGAGGCTGGTGACGATCACCGCGCCGATCAGGTCGACGGCCAACGTCCCCAGGCCGATGACCCGAGTGCGGTAGGGCGACGTGAACGGCACGACCGTCGCGAGCCAGCCGATCGAGACATAGGGATCCAGCAAGGCGGTCGTCACGTGCAGGGCGAGGAGAGCAAGCGCGAACAGCGAGAGCGTGCGGTGGAGCTCCGTGGTGACGAAGCGGGGCAGCCGGAACGGCGCGGACCCGAGCCTCGTCGCAACGCCGAGCGCGACGACCACGCTCAGGGTCACCAGCAGGACGAGCCCGCTCCCGCGCGATACGAACCAGAGGAGCTGCGACCCTCCGGCCGTCGCGGCCCCGGTCATCTCCGCACCCTTTCGGCGCGCCCGAAGATCGACCGGGGCACGGCGGGGACGAGTCCCTCGGCGTGCTCGGGCCATCCGCCGACCAGGTGGACTGCGCCCTCGTGGTCGACGAGCCGGCCCGGCAGCCCATGGTCGGCGAGCCAGGCTTCGGCGTCGCCGCCGGCCACGATCGCGGCCGTGCTCGCCGTGTTCGCCTCGACGCAGGTGCGCGCCGCGACGGTCGCCGTCCGCCACCGGCCGCCGGCGGGCTCCCCGGTCGACGGGTCGACGATGTGGTGGACGATCCCTTTCGCGTTCCGCCAGCGGCGATGCAGCACCGAGGAGGTGGCCACGCCTCCCGACAGCAGCCGCACGACGTCCGGCGCCGATCTCCAGTCGCACACGGGCTCTTCGGCCACCCCGATGGGCCATCCGCCGCGAAGCGGCTCGCCGGCGGCCGCGACGTCGCCGCCAAGGGAGACCAGCACCCCCCGGGCGCCGCCTCGCGCGCCGAGACCAGCCCACGCGGCGCGATCGGCCCCCAGTCCCTTGGCGGTCGCGCCGAGGTCGAGCAGGAGCCCCGGAGCCAGCCACAGCACCCGACCCACGAGCTCGACGTCGCGCCAGCCGGGAGCCGGGCCCGTGCCACCGTCCCCGGCTCCCGGCAGGATCGCCGCGAAGTCGCGGTCGTAGCCGAGCGCGCGCACGGCCGCGCCGACCGTCGGAGTGACCCGTCCCCCCGTGACGCACGCGGCGGCGAGCGCGACGGTCAGGGCCTCCGCCGCCCCTTGGGAGAACAAGGTGGGCGACCCGGGGTTGCGCTCGGCCCGCACGAGCTCCGAGTCCGTGGATGGCCCAGGAGAACCCCTACGCGGCCGTGGTGCTCGACGTCATGCTCCCCCGCCTCGACGGGTTCGAGGTGTGCCGCAAGCTCCGGGAAGCCGGCATCTGGGCACCTGTGCTGATGCTCACGGCCCGGGACGCCGTCGGCGACCGGGTCGCGGGCCTCGACGCCGGCGCCGACGACTACCTGGTGAAGCCGTTCAGCCTCCTCGAGCTCGCCGCGAGGATCCGCGCGCTCGTCCGGCGGGACGACCGGGCACGTCCCACCGTGCTCGCCGACGGCGACCTCCGGCTCGACCCGGCGACCAAGCAGGTCTTTCGAGACGGCCACGAGATCGCGCTCTCCCCCAAGGAGTTCTCGCTCCTCGAGCTCTTCCTGCGCCACCAGGGCACGGTGCTGACGAGGACGCAGATCATCGACGCCGTGTGGGACTTCGCCTACGACGGGACGTCCAACGTCGTCGACCAGTACGTCACGCACCTGCGGAGGAAGATCGACAAGCCGTTCGGGCGGCACGACATCGAGACGGTGCGGGGAATGGGCTACCGCCTGCGCCAGGCGCAGCAGGCCTGACGTGCCGATCCGGATCCGTCTCATGCTCGCGTTCGGGGCAGCCGCCGCCCTGCTGGTCGCCATCGGGGTGTGGCTGTTCGTCGCGGCCCAGTCCAGCTCGATGCTCGGGTCGATCGACGCGCAGCTCGCGACGGCGGCGGGCGTCGCAGGCCGCTACACCACCCCGGTGAGCGGCGGCTCGTCGTCGCCGGCGTCGCTCCCAGGCGAGTACCTGCTCCAGATCCTGGGTCCCGCGGGGGAGGTGACGGCGTCGGGGCAGGACGCCGGCACGGTCCCGCTCGTGTCCGGCACCGCGCTCCGTCGTGCCGCCGCGGGACGCGTCGCCCTCACGCGCTCCGGGGAGGACGAGTCCGTCCGGATCGTCGCCGAGCCGTACGCGGGCCACCCGGGGTACGTCGCGGTCGCCGCGGTCTCGTTGGAGTCCTACAGCGGCAGCGTGAGGACCGTGGAGGGGGGCGTGATCGCGGGCGGCATCGCCGTCCTGGTCGTCGCCGTGTCCGGGTCCTACCTCCTCGCGCGGCGAGCGCTGGCCCCCGTCGAACGCATGCGCCGCGAGGTGGCCGCGCTCGTGCGCAGCGACGGCGGTGCGGGCATCCCGGTCCCGGCGACCCGCGACGAGCTGGCCACCCTCGCCCGCACCATGAACGACCTCCTGGCCCGCCTTCACGCTTCGCTCGAGCGCCAACGGAGCTTCGTCGCCGACGCGAGCCACGAGCTGCGCACGCCTCTCGCGGTGCTCGGCGCAGAGCTGGAGCTGGCCTCCCGGCCCGGCCGGACGAAGGAGGAGCTCAGTGACGCCGTCGCGAGCGCAGCCGAGGAGACCACCAGGCTCGTGCGGCTGACCGAGGACCTCCTGCTGCTCGCCCGGAGCGACAGCGACCGCCTCGAGCTGCGCCTCGACTGGGTCGACGTCGGGCGGATCCTCGAGCGAGGGGCCCGGGCAGCCGACCGGCGCGCCCGGGCGGCGGACGTCCAGATCGACGTCTCGGCGCGGGAGGGCTGCTGGGCGTTCCTCGACGCGGACCGCGTGCGCGAGGCGCTCGACAACCTTCTCGACAACGCCCTCCGGTTCGCGCCGCGGGGAACCTCCATCGAGGTCCGCGGGGTGGAGCACGACGGCGTGCTCACCGTCGAGGTCCTCGATCGGGGGCCGGGCTTCCCCGAGGAGTACCTGCCGCATGCGTTCGAGCGCTTCCGGCGACCGACATCGGACCGCGGCAGGTCGGACGGTGGGACGGGGCTCGGGCTCGCGATCGTCGAGGTGATCGCCCGGGCGCACGGGGGGACCGCGACGGCCAGGAACCGTGACGGGGCCGGGGCGGCCGTCCGGCTGGAGATCCCGACGAGGAGCACCGCGTCGGCGCCCGCGTCGGCGCCCGACGCCCTCAGGAGAGCTCGTCGGGCTGACGCAGCGTGGCGACCGGCCACTGGGCGATCAGCGAGTAGCGGTCTCCTCTGATGAGGCTCTTTCGCCACTCGACGGGGTCCTCTCCGGCGCGGGCGAGCCGTTCGATCGAGAAGGCGGCCGTCTTGGGCGGCAGGCGCAACAGCTTGCGCTCGGTGACCTCGGGGATCACGGGCCGGATACGCTCCCAGCCCCCCGTGATACGCAAGGAGCAGTGGGTGGCGAGGAGGTCGTAGAGCCCCCCGGAGGACAGATCGGCGCCGAGAAGCGCTCCAGCCTGGTGCGCGGACAGACACGACCTGTCCCAGGCGATGGGCTCGACCCCCGCGATACGGAGCCGCTCGACGAACACGACCTCGGCGCCGGGGTCCACGAGGAGCTGCGCGGCAGCCTCGGCGGTGGCGGGACGGCGCTCCGCTGCGAGGACCTCGCTCCGCTCTTCGATGCCCCTGGCCCGAACCGTCGAGGCAAGGCTGTAGAGGGAGTGGAGGGGCTGCTCGAGGACCGGCTGCGCGACGGAGCTTCCACGGCCTCGTTGCCGCACCACCAGCCCCTCTTCGGCGAGACGGCGGACGGCCTCTCGCGCCGTATGCCGGCTGACTTCGTACTCCCGGGTCAGCTCCTCGTCGGTCGCGAAGCGCTCCTCGAACTCCCCGCTCGACAGTCGACGACGGAGATCGTCGACGATCTGTGCCCAGAGGGGGAGCGGGCTCGACCGGTCGAGCGCGGTCCACACCGCTCAGACCCCGGCGAGGAAGAACGAACCGACGAGGACGACGAGGACGTAGAGCGTGACGAGGGCCATCGGAAGATCCTTCTCGTAGAGGAACGACAGCACCCCGACCGCCACCCGCAGCACGGGCGTGAGGATCAGGATCAGCACGCCGAGCACGATGATCCCCCGTCCCTGCCCCCTGGCGATCGACCTCCCGAGGGAGGAGAACGAATGCGGGAACGGCGTCGACCTCGACGTGAGCCGCCGATAGGAGAAGTGCCCGCGAACGGGCAGGTAGGCACCGTGGTGGGCGAACATGAGCCCAAGGCCTGCGGCGATGACGAGCACGCTCACCACGACGCCGATCCGCAACACGAGGCTGATCACCACCTCCACCTTGCGGACCTTCTCCGCCATCACAGCCGCTTCGTCGGGGCTGAGCTCGCGGTGACCCGAGCGACCGAGCGCCTCGACCGGCGGCACGTCGGAGGGGGACCGATCTGGAGTCCTTGCCGGCACGTTCGGGTGCGTCACGGGAAGATCCCCTTCTGCAGCATCTCGAGGGAGATGACCACCAGGACGACCACGAAGACGATCCGGACAGTCTTGCTCGCGACCCGGCCGAGGACCCGCGCGCCGAAGGTCGCGCCGAGGAGGACGCCCGCCGCGACCGGTGCGGCGATGATGGGATCGATCTGGCCGCGAATGAAATACACGCCGGCGCTCGCAGCAGCGGTGACCCCGATCATGAAGTTGCTGGTGGCCGACGACACTTTCATGGGGAGGTGCATGGCGCTGTCCATGGCCGGCACCTTCAACGCGCCGGACCCGATCCCG
>JAKAOD010000298.1 GCA_021823365.1 Actinomycetes bacterium
AGGCGATGGAGGCCGAGTGGCGCGCCGAAGGAGTGGACCTCTTCGACGTCGTCGACGAGGACGTCGTCGCCGAAGTGCTGGCGAACTGGACGGGGATCCCCGTCTACCGCCTCACCGAGGAGGAGACCGCGAAGCTCCTCCGGATGGAAGACGAGCTCCACAAGCGGGTGATCGGCCAGGAAGAGGCGCTGAAGGCGCTCGCCCGTGCGATCCGGCGGACGCGTGCGGGCTTGAAGGACCCGAAGCGCCCGAGCGGCTCGTTCATCTTCCTCGGCCCGACGGGTGTGGGCAAGACCGAGCTCGCCAAGGCGCTCGCGGAGTTCCTCTTCGACGACGAGGACGCGCTGATCCAGCTCGACATGAGCGAGTACATGGAGAAGCACACGGTCTCCCGTCTCGTCGGCTCGCCTCCGGGATATGTCGGCTACGAAGAGGGCGGCCAGCTCACCGAGGCGGTGCGGCGCAAGCCCTTCTCCGTGGTCCTGTTCGACGAGGTGGAGAAGGCGCACCCCGACGTGTTCAACGCCCTGCTCCAGATCCTCGAGGACGGGCGGCTGACCGATGCCCAGGGGCGCTCTGTCGACTTCAAGAACACCGTGCTGATCATGACGTCCAACCTGGGGACCGCCGACTTGCGCAAGGCGTCGGTGGGCTTCCAGAAGACGTCCGAGGCCGTCACCTACGAGAAGATGAAGGCGAAGGTGCACGACGCGCTGAAGGCGCACTTCCGGCCGGAGTTCCTGAACCGCATCGACGAGATCATCGTCTTCCACGAGCTGAGCAGGGAAGAGGTCATGGAGATCGTCGATCTCATGGTGAACCGCACCAGGGAGCAGCTCTCGGGCCAAGGGCTCGGGCTCGAGCTGACCGCGCTCGCGCGGGCGTTCCTCGCCGAGAAGGGGTACGACCCGCAGCTCGGCGCTCGCCCGCTGCGCCGCGCGATCCAGCAGCTGGTCGAGGACCCGCTCTCCGAGCGGATCTTGTGGAAGGACTTCCGGGTGGGGGAGACGATCGTCGTGGACGTCGACGCGGAGCCCGGCGACGGGCACGACGGGCCTCACCTCGTGTTCCGTGCCGTGGAGGGTGTCGAGCCGCCGCCGATGGAGCTGGCCGGCAGCGGCTCTTCGGACTGAGCTCGAGCGGCCGGCGGGGCCCTCGCGCGGCCGCTGCACGGGCCCCGCGCCGGTACGATGCAGCGGTGGCCGACCAGAGCGACGCGCTGCTGGACGCGCTGGCGCTCGTCGCGCCCGGGACGCCGCTGCGCCAGGGGCTCGACCGGGTCCTCCAGGCCAAGCGCGGAGCCCTCGTGGTGATGGGGGACGACGCGGCCGTGCTCGCCATCTGCACCGGGGGCTTCCTGCTCGACGCCGAGTTCACGCCCCAGCGGTTGTCCGAGCTCGCGAAGATGGACGGCGCGATCGTGCTCACCGCCGACTGCTCGCGCATCGCCAGGGCCAACGTCCACCTGATGCCCCGCGCGTCGATCCCGACGAGCGAGACCGGCACGCGGCACCGGACGGCCGAACGGGTCGCCCGCTCCTTGGACGTACCGGTCGTGACCGTGTCCGAGGCGATGGCGACCGTCACCGTCTACAGGGGCGCTGCCCGCCACACGCTGCAGCAGCCTGGCCGGTTGATCGACCGGGCCAGCCAGGCCATCGCCGCGGTGGAGCGGTTCAAGTCCCGATACGACGTCGCGCTCGCGCTGCTCTCGACGCTCGAAGTGGAAGACACCGTCTCGGTCAATGACGTCGTCGCCGTCCTCCAGCCTGGCGAGATGGTGGTGCGGTTCACCGAGGAGGTCGAGGGGTACCTCGTCGAGCTCGGCGAGGACGGCCGGCTCATCCGGCTGCAGATCGAAGAGCTCGGGGCCGGCGTCGAAGAGACGCTTCGGCTCGTCGCGCTCGACTACGTCGCGCTCGACCACGTGGTGGCCGACGAGCCCGAGGGTGACGCTGCAGGGCCCCGTCACGACGGGCACGTCGCCGACCGGCGACGCGACCGGCACGTCCTGAATCTGAAGCAGTGTGCGGACGCGGCGCTCGCGGCGCTGCACGGCCTCAGCCACGAGGATCTGCTCGGCAGGATCGCCGTCGCCGGGGTGCTGGGCTTCGACCCCGTGCCCGGTGCGCTCGACCTGCCGGTCGAAGCGCGCGGGTACCGGCTCCTCCACCGTCTGCCGCGGGTCTCCGACTCGATCATCGAGCGGATCGTGGAGCGGTTCGTCACCCTTCCGCAGATCCTGCAGGCGACCCTCGTCGAGCTGGAGAAGGTGGGCGGGGTCGGCGAGGCGAAGGCCCGGACGGTGAAGGACGGCCTGTCGAGGATGGTCGAGGCGAGCATCCTCGAACGCTACGAGTGACGCGCCAAGTTGGCCGCTCGCAGGCTCCCCAGAATGCGTGCGTCCCCGACGGCCCGGGGGCGGCGCCCGCTCGCGATCCGGTACAATGGTGGACCGCCGGTCCCCGTCTGGGCCGGCAGCATGGAGCTGCCGCCGCCCCGGTGATGCCGTGTCCCGTCGTCGAGAAGTGCAAGGAGTCCGGTGTTCGAGGTCGGTGACAAGGTCGTGTACCCCCACCATGGCGCAGCCGTCGTGGAGAAGCGTGAGACCAAGGTGGCCTTCGGCCAGAAGCGCGAGTACCTGGTCCTGCGCCTCGCGTACGGTGACCTGACGCTGATGGTCCCGGCGGACAACACCGACGGCGTCGGGCTGCGCGAGGTGATCAACGACGAAGAGGTCGAGGAGGTCTTCGCCGTCCTTCGCAAGAAGGAAGCGCGCATGCCGACCAACTGGTCCCGCCGGTACAAGAACCACTCCGAGAAGCTGCGTTCCGGCGACATCTATCAGGTAGCCGAAGTGGTGCGGAACCTGTCGATCCGCGACAAGGACAAGGGCCTCTCCGCAGGCGAGAAGCGCATGCTGAGCCGGGCGCGCCAGATCCTCGTGTCCGAGCTCACGTTCGCGCTCGGCGTCGACGAGGAGACCGCCGAGCAGCGACTGAACGAGGCACTGCCGTAACCGACGACGAACGACGCGCTGGCGTGCGCACCCCTGACGCCTCGGCCCCCGACGGCACACGTGCGCGGGGTGTGTGGACCATCGTCGTGGCGGGGGGAGCGGGTTCGCGGTTCGGGCGGCCGAAGCAGTTCGAGCCCCTTGCGGGCCGCCCTGTGATCGAGTGGTCCGTCGCCGCTGCACGCAGGGCCACCGACGGGGTCGTGCTGGTCGTGCCGGCAAGCGACGTGGCGCGCGCCCGCTCGCTCGGGGCCGACGTCGTCGTCGCCGGCGCCGAGACGCGCTCGGGGTCCGTGCGCGAGGGCCTCGCGTGCGTCCCGTCGGGCGCGGCGGTCGTGGTGGTCCACGACGCCGCGAGGCCGCTCGCCTCCCCGGCGCTGTTCGCAGCGGTCGTGGCCCCGCTCTCGCGCTCGGACGTCGACGGAGTCATCTGCGGCCTCGCGGTCTCCGACACGCTGAAGCGGGTCGGCTCGGACGGGTCGACCGTCACGGGCACCGTGGACCGCAGCGCGATCGTCGCGGTGCAGACCCCCCAGGCGTTCCGCGCATCGGTGCTGCGCCGGGCGCACGCCGCCGGGGGCGACGCGACCGACGACGCGGCGCTCGTCGAGGCCGTCGGCGGCACCGTGCGCGTCGTCCCGGGCGACCCCCAGAACCTGAAGCTGACGGTGCCGTCGGACCTCGAGCTCCTCGAGCATCTCGCACGTGGCGGTGCGTGGTGACGTTGCGGGTCGGGCAGGGTTTCGACGTTCACCGCTTCTCGGAGGACCCGACGCGCCGCCTCGTGCTGGGAGGCGTCGTGGTGGAGGGCGCCGAGGGCCTCGCGGGCCACAGCGACGGGGACGCCCTCGCGCACGCGCTCTGCGACGCGCTCCTCGGCGCGGCGGGGCTCGGGGACCTCGGCCAGCACTTCCCGGACACCGACCCCCGGTACGCCGGCGCCGACAGCACGCTCCTCCTCGCTGAGGTCGTGGCGCTCGTCGCCGGCGCGGGGTACGAGGTGCTGAACGCGGATTGCACCGTGGTGGCGGAACGGCCGCGGTTGGCCACCTTCGTGCCGGGGATGGTCGAGGCTCTCTCGGCGATCCTCGAGGCGCCCGTGTCGGTGAAGGCCACGCGAGGCGAAGGACTGGGCGCAATCGGGCGGGCGGAGGGGATCGCGTGCTTCGCCGTGGTGCTGGTGGAGCGGGAATGACGCCGCGCGGGGCGGGGCGTCCCGAGCGCGCGCCGCGCGGGGCGAGCGCCCCGCGCGGCGGGCGGGCACGAGGCCCGCGGCCCGAGCGGCAGTCGCAGCGCCCGGGAGCGAGGGCGAGGTCGACGGGACGAGAACGCGAAGGTCTCGGCGGCGACGTGGTCGAGGGTCGGCGCGCGGTGCGCGAGCTGCTCGCCGCCGGTCGACGTCCGGTGCGATCGATCTGGATCGCAGAGGGCCTCGATCCCTCGCCGCTGCTCGACGAGATCGAGGAGCTCGCTGCCCGGCGGCGTGTGCGCGTCGAGAACGTCTCGCGAGCTCGGATCGAAGCGGCCGCGCGCACGGAGGCACCTCAGGGCGTTCTCGCCCGTGCCCGCGCGGTCGAGCCGGTGGGCGTGGACGAGCTTGCGGTGCCGGGGCGCGGCACGCCGTTCCTCGTGGTGGTGGCGGGCGTGACCGATCCGCGCAATCTGGGTGCGCTCCTGCGGAGCGCGGAGTGCGCGGGCGTGACCGGCGTGGTCCTCCCGCGGCACCGGTCGGCCCACCTGACGCCCACGGTCGCGAAGAGCTAGGAAGAGC
>JAKAOD010000299.1 GCA_021823365.1 Actinomycetes bacterium
CTCGAATCCCTCGTCGGGCCCGGGTAGCGCGCGCCGCTGCTCGGCCCGACTCGACCTCCTCGGGTTCAGGCGACGGGCGGGTGTTCGCGGGGAGCGCCCGGCGGCTCCACCAGCACGTTCCAGCGGGAGACGACGGGCGTCTCGCGCTCCCAGCCGAGCGCACACACCGCGCCGGGGCCGAGAGAGAGGAGCCGGCCGCCAGTTGGTGGGAGGCCGACCCATCTGGCCGCGACCACCCGGAGGAAATGGCCGTGCGAGAAGAGGACCACGTCGCCGCCGGCACCCCGTGCCCGCCCGATCACACGATCTGCTCGGCGCCCGACGTCGGCCGCCGACTCGCCGCCGGGTACGCCGTCCGCCCAGAGCGTCCAGCCGGGCCGCCCCGCCCGGATCCGCTCGGTCGTCTCGCCCTCGTACTCCCCGTAGTCCCACTCGACGAGGTCCGCGCAGACATCTGCGCGGTCCCCGAAGCCTGCCAGCCGGCAGGTCTCCGCTGCACGTGACAGCGGGCTCGTGAGCACGAGCGCCGGGTCTGGAACCACCCGGGAGAGCCATCGGCCGGCGGCTCTCGCCTCGGCCATTCCTCTCGGCAGCAACGGCACGTCCGTGCGTCCCGTGTGACGGCCCGTCGCGCTCCACTCGGTCTCGCCGTGCCGGACCAGCCAGACGTCCACACCTGAACGTCACCATTCTGGGAGGCCGCCTGCAAACCGCCAGGCGTCCAAGGGACGCGGCGGCGGGCTCGGCCGAGCGCCTGCGATCCCAGGGAGGGGCGGGGACGCCGGGTTCTCCACGGTGCTCCGGGCACGATCCGTTCGAGCACGGGCGGGTCGCTGCGGGTTTCGCTCCGGCCTTTCGGGCACGGAATGACACCGAGGGCATGGGCGTTGTACCCGTCTGAACGGGTAGGGCTGTTCTGTGGAGCCAGTCGAGCCCCACCCGCCGCCTCGGGGCGGAGACGAAGCCGACCCCTGTGACCACGACGAGCGACAAGAGAGCGACGACGCACCCGATCATGAGCACCTTCACCAAGAGCAGCGCAGCCACGGCCGACAGCCTCGGCCTTCTTCTCCGCGACCTCGACCAGTACCCGATGCCCGATCACGATCAGCAGATCGCGTTGGCGAAGCGGGTCGCGGCCGGCGACGAGAGTGCACGCAAGCAGATGGGGGCCGCGAACCTCCGCCTCGTCGTGCACTGGGCCCGCCGGTACCAGGATCGCGGCGTGGACCTCGCCGACCTCGTGCAGGAAGGAACCTTCGGGCTGCTCCGAGCGGTCGAGAAGTTCGATTGGGAGCGCGGCTTCCGGTTCTCAACGTACGCGACGTGGTGGATCCGGCAGGCGCTGCAGCGCGCCGTCCAGCAGCACGGCCGCACGATCCGCATCCCCCTCGAAGTCGGTGAGCGGCTCCAAAGGCTCGACGCGATCGCCGCGGAGCTCGCGGGCCAGCTCGGACGCCAGCCGACCGACGAGGAACTGGCCGAGGTGACGGGCATGACGATCGAAGAGCGGCGACACCTCGAGGACGTCGCCAGGGTGACGGCCAGCCTCGACCAGCCCGCAGCCATGGACTCGTCCACGTCGCTCGGCGAGCTCGTCGCGCCGGACGGCGATGACTGGACCGAAGAGGTCGACCGCGAGCTCGTGTTCGAGCGGATCCGCGCGGCAGTGGGTCGTCTGCCCGACCTTCAACGCGACGTGCTCTGTCTGCGGTTCGGCTTCAATGGCGACGATCCCGCATCGCTGCAGACGACCGCCGAGCGGCTCGGCGTCGGGGTCCGCCGGGTGCGGCGTGCCGAAGAGGAGGCGCTGGCGACCCTGTCGGCCGACGGCCTGGTCATCGGAGCGCGGGCAGTCGCGGCCTGACGGGCACGCGGGGCGCGGCAGCGTCGCCGGGGCACGCCCCCGCCGAGCCCCGGTCAGCTGGTCGTGCCTTCGAGCACCGCGCGGAGGTCTGCCGGCAGTGCGCGGGTCCAGGTGGTGCGGACTCCGGACGCGGGGTGGTCGATCGAGAGCTCCGCCGCGTGCAGGAACAGGCGTCCCGGCGCTACCCCGCGCGCCGCCGGCGCCCCGTAGCGGTCGTCCCCGACCACCGGATGGCCGATCGCGGCGAGGTGCACCCTGATCTGATGGGTCCGACCCGTCTCGAGAATGCATGTGAGGAGCGTCGCCGGGCGGTCCACCCGATCTCGGCCGCCGAAGAGGCGGTCGTAGCGCTCCACGACGACGTAGCGCGTCCGCGCGGGGCGGCCTGCGGGCGTCACCGCCATCCTGGTCGGCGTCCGCGCCGACCGGCCCACCGGCGCGTCCACCACGCCCCGGTCGTCGGGCACGATCCCCGCGACGAGCGCCAGGTACCGTCGTCCCACCGTGCGCGCGCTCATCTGGGCGACGAGCGACCGGTACGCGAGCGCCGAACGCGCGACCACGAGCAGCCCGGACGTCCCCTTGTCGAGACGGTGGACCAGGCCCGGACGGACCGGGTCCGACACCGAAGCCAGGGCACCGATGTCCGGGTACCGGGCGAGGAGACCGGCGATCAGCGTCCCTCCACGCGTCCCTGCGCCCGGGTGCACCACCACCCCTGCCGGCTTGTCGACGACCACGAGGTCCTCGTCCTCGGACACCACCTCGAAGGGCACGCTCGGATCGGGCTCGAGGACGTCAGTCTCTTCGGGGAGCTCGACGACGAGCTGACTCCCCGCCGCGAGCGGAGCGCTCCGCTGCACGACGGGGCGACCGTCGACGAGGACGCGGCCGCCCGCGACGAGCGCTGCAGACTCCGACCTCGGCAAGCCGGTGAGCATGGACACCGCGCGGTCGACACGCACCCCCGCGAGCGTCTGGGGCACCGTCGCGACGAACGAGCCGGACAGGCCTGTTGTCACTTCGGCCGCGCGGCGTGCGGGGGAGCCGGCTGCGACGTGTCGCTCTCGCCGTCGTCTCGGCAGTGCCGAGCGGGGAGCAGCACGCCCAGGGCAAGGAGCGCCACGCCGACGGTGATGCACGCGTCGGCGACGTTGAAGGTCGGCCAGTGGCTGAGGGTCACGAAGTCGACGACGTCCCCGTGGTGACCGCGCAGCAGACGATCGGCGAGGTTGCCGAGCGCGCCGCCGAGCACGAGCCCGTAGGCGATGGCGAGCAGTCGGCGCCGCGCGCGCCAGGCGAGCCAGCCAACGACGGCGACCATCGCCACGAGGACGGGGACGATCCAGTCGCCGGCACCGGCGAACAGGCTGAACGCCGTACCCGAGTTGTACTGGAGCGCAAGGCCCAGGGGACCCACCAGGTGAACGGGGTGGCGGAGGGCTGCGAGGGCCCACGACGTCGTCGCCTGGTCGGCCGCGATCACCAGGACCGTGACGGCGCCGGTCACGATGAGGACACGGTTCCGCCCCCCGGTCAGCGTCGCGACAGACCTCCGCTCTTGCATGCGACGCAGAGCCTCGCGTAGGGCAGTGCCTTCAGCCGGGGCTTCGGGATCGGCTGCAGGCATCGCTCGCACACGCCGTAGGTGCCGTTCACGATCTTCTCCAGGGCGGCGTCGATCTCCTCCACGGCGGCCAGCGCCTGCGCAGACAAGGCGAGGTCGCGCTCACGGTCGACGGTGACCGTCCCGCCTTCCCCCGACTCCTCGTCGAACTGCACGTCCCCGGGTTCGCGCTCTTGGGCGAGCGAGTCCGCCTCCGCCTTCAGGTCGGAGGCCTGGGCAAGGTACACGGCCCGCTCGCCCTCGAGAAGCTGGCGCTGCTCCGTGAGGAACTTCTCGTCCTCTGCGTAGGGTCCCGCGAGCGCTGACGGAGAACGCCGGCTCGTGGACTTCCTCTCCCGCCCGGTCACCGACCGTTGCTCGGCGGCGGCCTTGCGCTCGGGAGCCGGCTTTGCCTGTGCGGAGAGGGGGGCCTTGGCCTGTGCGGAGGGAGCCGCCTTGGCCTGTGCGGAGGGAGCCGCCTTGGCCTGTGCCCGTCTCTCGGTTCCCCTCCGTTCGGGGGCGGCCTTGGCCTGTGCCGTGGTCTTCGCCGCAGCCGACCTCGACGTCGCCGGTGCTCCCGTGCGCCGCTGGGGCTTCGCCGCCTTCGCGACCGAGGCTCTCTTCTTCGTCTCCTTCGTCGCGGGAGAGGTCGAGGTCACTACCGTCTTCACCTTCGCTTTCGCGGCCGCGCTCCTGGCGGCCTTCGTCGTCGTGGTCTCTGCGTCACCGCGCGGCGATCCGGCGCGTCGTCGGGAGCCCGAGGGGGCCACCTGCTTCGCCGACGACTGGGAGCTGACCCTCCTCGACGGGGCGAGGTGCCGCGCTGCAACCTTGTGAGCAGTCGACGTTGCCCCGCGAACAGCGCTCACCGGGTGCGCCGCCGATCTCTTCGGGGCCTCGCCCGTTCGGGTCCCCTTCACCGCCGGCACCGCCCGCTTCTTCGGCGGGGTGGAACGGCTCGCCGCTCTCTTGTCGCCCTGTGCCACCCGCGCCGTCGGCTGTGACTTGCGCGCCGCCCTCGAGGCGCCACCCGTCGTCGCTGGCGCCATGCCGGACCTCCTCTCCGTCTTGTCCCCCGCGGCGCCACCAGCGCGCCGTTGGAAGAGCCGGTGACCCTAGCGGACCGCGCGCGACCCTTCAACCACCCCGGCGTCGACCTGCGGGCAAGGCGACCCGCCCCCGGCGGTCACTCGCCGATGCGGCTGCGCTCGAGCTCGACCGTCTCGTCGCGGCCGGCGTCGAAGAGCTCTCGGTGCAGAACGCCCGGGTGAGCTCCGAC
>JAKAOD010000300.1 GCA_021823365.1 Actinomycetes bacterium
GGCGTCGACCCGGAGCTCTTCTTCCCCGAGCGGGGGTCCTCGACCAGGGAGGCGAAGGAGGTCTGCCGGGGCTGCGTCGTGCGGGAGGAGTGCCTGGACTACGCGATCGCCAACGGGGAGAAGTTCGGGATCTGGGGCGGCATGAGCGAGCGTGAGCGGCGTCGGGTGCGCCGGGCACGCCTCGCCGGCCGGCGTGACGTCTCCGCCGCTTCGTAGGACCAGCTCCTGGCCCTGGGCCGCCGGGGCAGCCCACCTCCACCACGGGCTCCAGTCTGCGTCAGGGCCCGGGTTTCATTCCCGCGAGCCCGGTGGCGCCCGCGAGCCTCGCCTCGATCGTCCGGTCCGCCGACAGCCCGAGCTCGTGCCAGCGCCGTCGGGGCTCCGCCTCGAGCGCCCACGACGGCACGAGCCCGACGAGCTCCGCGCGCTCGATCGGGGCGCGCCGCGCGACCTCGTCATGCACCGTCCCGATCCCGACGAGCGCCGGGGCGACGAGATTGCAGGAGACCTGCGCTCGCCCGCCGACTTCGAGCCCGAGGGTGCGAAGGCCCGGGCGGCGGAGCGAGCGGGCGATGTCCCTGGCGAGGCGTGCGTCGCCCCCGGCGAGCCAGAGGTTGTACGCGACGAGCGGCCCGCGCGCCCCGACGCACGTGGCGCCGGCGCTCGGGTGCGGCAGCCCTGGTCCGGCGTCGGGCTCGATCGTCTTGAACGCGCTGCTGCGCAGCTCGGGGAGGCTGCGCTCGGGTCCGTAGAGGAAGCAGGGCAGCTCGAGACGCTTGCCGGCCCATCGGGCGAAGCCGTCGCGTGCACGAGTCGCCTCGGACAGGTCGACGGCGCCGCCCGCCGGCGGAGCGTGCAGGACCGGGGCGAAGGGAACGACGTCGAGCACGCCGAGGCGGGGGTGTGCCCCGGAATGTGTCGAGAGGTCGAGCAGCTCGACGGCGACGGCCGCCACCGCACGCACCGCCTCGACGAGGTCCGGCCCGGCGAGGGTGAGGACCGACCGGTTGTGCCAGGGATCGCTGTGCAGGTCGATGAGCGCCTCGCCGGCGGCGCCGGCGACGGCCTCGACGAGGTCGGGCCGCGCCCCTTCGCTCACGTTGACGACGCACTCGATCATCGGTACCCGATCAGCGCCGCGAGCCAGCGGCCTCGCCCCGCGGCACCCGGCCGCGGGAGGCGGCCGGCGCGGCCCGCCCGGGAGCCGTCTCGTCGTCGGTCGGGCGCAGGCTCAGCGCGCCTTGTGCAGCGCCAGATGCCGGCGCTGACGCGCCAGGCGCCGGCGCTCCCGCTCGGAGGTCCCGCCCCACACGCCGTGGTCGATGTGGTTCTCCATCGCGTAGTCGAGGCACGACTCCTTCACCGGGCAGTCGGCGCAGATGCGCCGGGCGACGTCGACCCCGACGCCGTCGCTCGGGAAGAAGGTGTCCGGTGGGAGGTCCCGGCACTTGCCTTCCGCCATCCACACCGTGTCCATCGCACCCATCTCCTGCGCTCGCGTGCAATACCCGGGTTCGTCAGATGTGCTGGTCTTTGCCGACCCTACACCTGGTTGCTGTGACCGAGCTGTTAGCGCAGCGTTAGGAAAGCAGGTGGCCGCGGTCAGATGCTGCCGTGCACAGCACCGGTACGATGCGGGCGGAAGCGAGTGAGGAGCACCCGATGACGACGTCCCCGACCGATCCGAGCGCACCGCCAGAGCCGCCCCGCGGGCATGTTCGCGTCGTCTACCTCGGGCCGGTGGCCCCCCACTGGGAAGTGGAGTCCTCCTTCGGCGACCGGTCGGTCATCGAGGCCTTCCGCGAGCGGGCGCTCGCGCGGCTCGTGCTGCTGCCCCCTCACGACCCGCAGTTCCGGCGCAACCGCGAACGGGTGGTGCGAGACGCCGAACGGGAGAGCCTCCTGATCGAGTGGGATCTCGGCCTGCCCGAGGAGGATGAGCTGGTCCACGGCGAGCACCCCGGGCCCGCTCCGGCGGCCGGGAAGGCCTGACGGGCGAGGGCCCCGGGTGCCGGCTAGCCGGCGGGGAGGTTGATCCGCTCGATCCACAGGCCCGGGGCGTCGACCTCCGCAGGTGTCGGGAGGTTCGCCTCCACGGTCCAGAGCTTGCCGAGCTCGCCCTCGCCGCCTCGCTCGAGGACGCCCGCCACGAAGGACTCCCCCCGGTCGATCGCCTCCTGGTCGAGATGGAGGCCGAAGAGCGCCTCGGCGACCTCCTCTTCCTCGCCGCGCTCGACCCGCCTTCGGCGCATCGCTTCGCGGATCGCGCTGCGGCCGCCGATCGAGCGGGTCGCGATCGTGTCGGTCACCCACTCGGCGTAGCCCTCGACGGCCGAGGTGAGGGCCTCGAGCTCTCGGCGCGCCGCGGTCGAGGCCGGGGTGTCCTCGAGCCTCGCGACGGCTCCTGCGCTGCCGAGGAGTCGGGTGAGCTCACCGAGATCGCCCAACCCGCCGGACATCGCCTCTGCGAGGTGCTCCTCGAGCGCCTTCGGGTCGGGTCGCACCCCGCTCGCCTGCCGCGCGAGGAGCTGCTCGATCCGCGCATGCACGTGAGGGCGGCTCAGCACCGAGTGGAGCGCGACGTCGCGCACGCACAACCACAGCGACAAGTCGTCGATCGGCAGGCTCCAGTCCTCGGCGAAGCGCCGGGCGTTTCCCGGGACGACAAGGAGCTCGTCGGCGCTCGGTCGGGGCAGGGGCAGCTCGTACTGACCGAGGGCGCGCTGCGCGAGATGACCGACGACGGAGCCGACCTGCATCGCGACCATCGCCGGGGCGACAGCCGCCATCCACTGCCCGACGAACGCCTCGAGGCCGGTCTCCTCGCCCGCCTCGGCGACCGGCCCCGGATCGTGGGCCTCGCCGTGCGCGGGCACCTCTCCCGTCGGGCGCAGTGCCGTGGCGATCTGCTCGAGGACCGGTCGCCAGCTCTCGAGGCTGCGCTTGGCCCAGTCGGCGCGCGTCGTCGTCACGATCGACAGCCGGCGCCCGCCCGGAGTGACCGGCATGCCGGTGATGTCGGCGACGTGGAGCTCGGCGACGCCGAGGAGTCGCTCGAGGCGGATCCGGTCTCCCGGCTCGGCGTTCGGCTCGCTCGTGCCGTCCGAGGCGATCGTCTGCGCGAGCTGGACCGCGACGTCCCAGGGCAGCGGCGCGCGGGTCTGGAGCAGTCGGAGGAGGTCGACGAGCATCCCCTGGAAGAAGCTGCCCGGGCCGGGGGGCACGTCGGGGCTCATGCGGCGAGCCTACGGCCTGGACAGGGCGGGCGAGGTCGGCCCGCCGTCACTGCTGGCCGCTGAGGACGGCCCGGACGACGTGCGCGTGGCCGTCGCGCACGAGCCCTACGGCCATGCTTGCTCCCGGCCGGCTGAAGTAGAGCATCCCCTGCAGGTCGCTCATCGAGGCGACCGGGCGCCCGTCCACAGAGACGATGTCGTCACCCTTCTGCATCCCGGACTGCGCCGCGGCGCTCCCCGGGGTGACCGAGGTGACCTGGACTCCCCCCGGAGGGTCGGGCGCCGTGATGCCCTCGATGCCGAGCCAGCCGTGGCTGACGCTGCCCCGGGAGGCGAGCTGCGCGGCGACGGACGCGGCGACCCAGGCCGGCGTCGCCAGCACCTTGCCGCCGGCGGAGCCGGTGACGATCCCGATGAGCTGGCCGTTCGCCCCGACGAGCGGGCTGCCCGGCGGGGCGGTCGACGGTGAGAGGTCGGTCTCGAGGGCGTCGACGAGAATGGTCTGACCGGTCGCCGTCGTCGTCCCTCTCGTGCGCAGCGAACCGACGATGAAGCTCGTGCCGCCCGGGTCTCGCAGCGCCACGGCGATGGCGCGCGGGCCGGGCGGCGCCGACCGGTCGAGCGGAGCGACCGGAAGGTCGCTGACACCGTTGATGTGGACGAGGGCGAGGCCGCTCGAGGCAGAGCGGACGGCGAGGTCGGTGCCGACGACGTCCCCGACGTAATAGGTGCCGTCTGGCAGCATGACCATGACGCTCGTCGCGCCGACGAGGTCCTCCGCCGGCGCGAGGATCAGCCCGTCAGGGCGCACCCCGACCCCGAGGCAGCGCAGCTGGGCGGTGCCACGAGACACGTCCAGGTAGACGACGGACCGCCCCGCGGCTGCGATCTCTGCGGCGAGCGTCGCACCGACCTCGCCCGCCGTCCCGCCCGGCGCGAGGAGCGATCCCGTCCCCCGGCCGGCAGTGCCGAGGGCGGCGTCGCCCGACGGACGGGCCCGTTCGGTGATCGCCGATGCGAGGTGCGTCCCGAGCGCGACGAGCCCCGTCGCGAGCAGGGCGCCGACGAGCCCCGCGGTCCACGCGCTCGCCCGCGACGGCTGGCTCGCCAGCCACCGGCGACGCACCGTGGCCGGGTCCATCAGCGGTGCGGGCCCGTACGGGCCGAGCTCGGACGGGTGCCGCCACAGTCGGTCCTCGGCGGGGAGAGGCCGTGAAGGGGGCTCCTCGTCCGACGAATCGTCGTAGTCGTCGGCGTACGCGGCCACGGAGCAGCAGGCTATCCCCGCGAGGCGCTCCCGGCATCGCGAGGTCCGCCGGCCGGCCGGCAGCGGCGCGAGCGGCGCCGGTGCGCCGCGTACGATGCCAGCGTGTTGCGAGCGTGAGCCTCGACATCGCGCTGGACCTCGGCTCGGCGACCGTCCGGGTCGCCGACTCGAGCGGCACGGTCGTGGTCGAGGAGCCGTCGGTCGTGGCGGTCGCGGTCGGGGAGGCCAGGATGGAAGCCTTTAGC
>JAKAOD010000301.1 GCA_021823365.1 Actinomycetes bacterium
GAACTCGGCGAAGCCGTTGTTCTCGCAGACGAACACGACCGGGACCTGCCAGAGGCTCGCCAGGTTCAGGGTCTCTGCGAAGATCCCGGTCTGGGCTGCGCCGTCGCCGAAGAAGACGACGGCCGGACGGCCTTGCCCGAGGAGGCGGCTCGCCAGGGCGGAGCCGACGGCGAAGGGGAGGTTGCCCCCGACCACCCCCGTCGCCCCGAGGAAACCGTGGGCGACGTCGACCAGGTGCATCGAGCCGCCGAGCCCTCGGCAGCACCCGCCTGCGCGCCCCATGAGCTCGGCCAAGAGCCTGCCCATGTCGACGCCCTTGGCGAGCGCGTGGCCGTTCGCCCGGTGATTGGAGTAGACGGGCTCGTCGTCCCGCAGCTGGGTGCACACCCCGGCTGCCACGGCCTCCTGGCCGATGCTCAGGTGGGTGAGCCCGTGGACCATGCTCGAGCGTTTCAGCGGCTCGAGGCGCTCCTCGAAGGCGCGGATCCGCCACATCGTCGCGAGCAGGCGCTCGGCGGCGGCGGCGTCGAGCGCCTGGCCGCCGGGGTCCCTTGCGGCGCCGCCGGGCACCTCAGGCCGAGGCCGGGGCGAGCCCGAGCGACGCCTCCACGGCCCGTATCACCTTGTGCTCGTCGGGCAGGACGAACTCTTCGACCGGCTTGCTGTAGGCGATGGAGGAGTCGAGCGCGGTGACCATGGAGATCGGGGCCTCGAGCGAAGAGAAGCCCCGCTCTGCGACCTCGGCTGCGATGACAGCCGCCACCGAGGAGTGCCGGGTCGCCTGGTCGACCAAGACGAGGTGACCGGTGCGGGCGACCGAGGAGAGGATCGTGTCGACGTCGAGGGGGGCGATCGTACGGGGGTCGATCACCTCCACGCTCACCCCTCGGCGAGCGAGCGACTCGGCGGCTCCGAGCGCGGTGCGGACGGCGTACCCGGTCGCCACGAGCGTGAGGTCGCTGCCCGCCCGCTTCACGTCCGCCACGCCGAAGGGGACGGAGTGCTCGCCGTCGGGCACCTCGCCCTCGTCGAGGAGCAGGAGGTAGTTCTGGAAGAAGAGGACCGGGTTGTCGTCTCGGATCGCCGTCGTCATGAGCCCCTTGGCATCGGCCGGCGTCGTGGGCAGGGCGACCTTCAAGCCCGGCACGCCCATGAACATCCCGTAGATCGACCCGGTGTGCTGACCCGCCCACCCTGCGGTGAAGCCGTAGCCCGCCACCATCACCATCGGGACCGACACCTGCCCCTTGGACATGAAGTGGAACCGCGTGCCCTCGTTCACGACCTGGTCGGTCGCCACCAAGAGGAACTCGGCCATGTAGAGCTCGACGACCGGCCGGTAGCCGGCCACGGCCGCGCCCGTCGCAATGCCGATCTCGGCCGTCTCCGAGATCGGCGTGACCCGGACCCGGTCCGGACCGAACTGCTTCAGGAACGGGTCCTCGGGCGAGGTCGCCATGTTCTGCCCGAAGTACAGGACGCGCTCGTCGCGCTCCATCTCCTCTCTGATGGCCTCCTGGATGGCCGCGATGTACGGGATCACGTGCGACATTGGCTTTCCTCCCTGCTGAAGAGCTGGACCGACGGCTGGGCGCCGCTCAGGCGTCGACGCCCGCTCATGCGTAGACGTACTCGAGGCCGCTGTCAGGTGCCGGCCACGGGCTGTCGAGGGCGAAGCGCTGAGCCTCGTCGACCTCTTCTCGGGCCGCCTGCTCGATCGCGTCGGCGTCCGCGGCGGACAGCGCGCCCTCCGTGACGAGCCGGTGGCGGAAGCGCGGGACCGGGTCGCCCCGCAGGGCGGCCTCGTACTCGTCCCGGTTCCCGAAGATGGCGATCGCCTCGTGCTCTGGGTAGTTGAGCGGCACGCCGGGCGGGGCGATCAGGTTGCCGTGGGCGGAGAGGCGGTAGACGAGCGACTCGACGAGCGTCGGGCCGGTGCCGGAGCGTGCACGTGCGAGCGCGTCGGTCAGCGTCGTGTGCACGGCCACGGGGTCAGCGCCGTCCACCGTGACCCCCTCCATCGAGTAGGCCTTGGCCTTCGTCGACAGCGGCTCGCCATGGGCGGCGTTGGCGTCCTCCTGGTCGGTGCGGGTGGAGGCCTGATAGTGGTTGTTCTCCATCACGTAGACGATCGGCAGCTTCCAGACCGACGCGATGTTGAGCGACTCGTGGAAGGCCCCCTGCTTGCTCGCACCGTCGCCGAAGAAGCAGACGACCGCCTGGCCGCGGCGCCGGATCTGGGCAGCCCAGGCGGACCCGGTCGCGTGCGGGATGGCCTGGGCGACGATCCCCGAGCCCCCGAGGAAGCCGCGGGCGACGTCGTAGAGGTGCATCGACCCGCCGAGGCCGCCGCACAGCCCCGTGGCCTTGCCGTAGATCTCGGCCATCATGAGCTTCATGTCGGTCCCGAGGGCGATCGGGTAGCCGTGACACCGGTAGGTCGTGACGATCTGGTCATCCGGTGCCAATGCTGCGACCGACCCGACGATCGATGCCTCGGCGCCGTCGGCGAGGTGGGTGTGGCCCCGGAGGATCCCGGGGTGCTCGGTGAAGGTCGACTTCACGCGCTCTTCGAACTCACGGATGCGGTACATCTGGGTGTACATCCACGCGAGACGCTCGGCGCCGAGCGCCGCGGGTGCGCTCCCGTCCGTCGGCTTGGCATTTGCCACTGCTGAGGCTCCCTCCTCGAGAGGCTCTCCACCCGGAGAGCGCGGGTCTGGGTCAGGTCGCGATGTCAGGTCGCGATGTGGGCGACCCCCCCGGCGCCGCAGCCGACCCCGGACGGACCGGGGCCGCCGCGGCGGCGGGAGGAAAGCGGCCGTCGCGCTATGACAGCGGCGGCTTGAAGCCCTTCGGCGGGCCGATCCATGTGCCGAGCGGCCTCATCACTGTGGGCGCGGTGTTCTGGAAGAACCGGTCCAGGTCATTGCACGTCGCCGGCGTTCCCTTGAACCTTCCGCAGGAGACGTGCGGTGCCCCCTGCACCACGGGGCCCTTGAACGCCCTGGCCTTGGCGAACACGGTCGCCGAGTCGACCTTCTTGTGGGCCTTCAGCAGCTCGGTGTCGAGCTTGGCCACCGTCACCACCTGACCGAACGCGTCGGCTGCCCAGGCGTTGAACGCGACCGGGCCCTTGCCGTACAGGCTGAACACCTTCTCCATTGCCGGGACGGCCGGTGTCGGCGAGCCGGGCAGCGGGTTGGCGGTCAGGTAGTACCAGTCGTGCGGCAGCTTGCCGCCGTCAGCCTTGGCGACTGTCGGCGTGTCGCAGGGCACGTTGACGAGGACCCTCTGGCTTGTGGCGACGCCGAGGGACTTGAGGGTGAGGTAGGTGTCCGAGCAGAGCGGGCCACCGCTGTTCACCAGGATGAGCAGTGTCGTGTGGCCCACGTGAGCTGCCTCGAAGGGCGCGGAGAGGTTCGTCTCGGCCGATGTGACGCCCACCTTGTAGATCGTCTTGATGCCGACGTACTTCAGCCCGGCGTACACCACGCCCGCCTGGTACACGTTGCCCGCGATGTTGGACGGGTAGACGAGCGAGATGCTCTTCATGTGCAGGTTCCTGGCGACGCTCGCCATCGGGGCCTCGACCTGGGTGGCTGTGTTGTAGAGGATGAACCCGTAGGGGTCGTGCTCGTCCACCGAGCTGAGCGACACGGCGAAGAACGTCGGCTTCTTCGCGGGCGCGAGCGCGGACTCGAGCGGCTGGTTGCCGTCGTCGACCGCGCCGACCAGGACCGCGGAGATCGCGTGGTTGTCGGCGAACTCCTGCCCGCACCTCGTGGCGGCCCCCACTGTTGTCGGGATGGTGCAGTAGACGGCTCTCAAGGGGTGCCCGTCGATGCCTCCGGTGTGCTGGTTGACGTATGTCACGCCGATCTTGGCACCTGTCGTCCACGCGGGGGCCGGGGCGGCGGGCGCTGTCTGCTGGTTCACCACGCCGATGGTGATGGGCGAGAGCTTCGGGTTCGCCTTGCCGTGACCGCCCACGTAGGCCGGGTATGTGCTCGGGGACTTGAACGCAGCACCGGCGATCCCCGCGCTCCCTCCGAGGAGCCCGAGCACGAGCCCGAGCGCAGCTGCGACGAGGGCTGCGGGTCTCCCCGCCCTCGACCAACGATGAAGCATGTGCATCTCTCCTTTTCTTCTCGTGTTGCTCTTCACGTGTGCCGCCCTGTCTCTCATGGTTCCACTTCCCCCTCCGTTCGGTGTTTCGTCAGGTGGCCAGGGTCTCTTTCGCTGCGGACCCGCCGAGGTAGCTCTCGACGAGCAGCTCGGGGTCGTTCCGCAGGCGCTCGGCGGGCTCGTGGAGCACGACGTCGCCGTGGGAGAGCACGTAGCAGTGGTCGGCGACCTCGAGGGCGAGCGGGACGTGCTGTTCGACGAGCAGGACCCCGCAGTTGCGCTCGCGCGAGTAGTCGCGCACGACGGGGAGCAGCCCCTCGACGAGGAGCGGGGCGAGCCCGAGGCTCAGCTCGTCCAAGAGCAGGAGCTCGGGGCTCCGTGCGAGGTTTCGCGCGACGGCGAGCATCTGCTGCTCGCCTCCCGACAAAAGCCCCGCGGGCCGGTCTCGCAGCTCGCGCAACGCCGGGAAGTACGTGTAGACGACCTTCGGGTCGATGGTCTCGCCGCGATAGCCGAGCCGCAGGTGCTCGGCGACGGTCAGCCCGAAGAAGATGCCGCGACCCTCGGGCACGTGCGCGATGCCGGCTCGGGCACGCTGCGTC
>JAKAOD010000302.1 GCA_021823365.1 Actinomycetes bacterium
GGCTCGTCGCTCGGAGCCTTGCGCGGGCAGCCGAAGGTCGACGAGTCCAGCTTCGAGGAGCTCGAGGAGGCACTGCTCCTCGCCGACGTGGGGCTTCCCCTCACGCAGCGGTTCCTCGACGACCTCCGCCGTCGCATCCGCGAAGGCGACATCCCCGCCGAGCCCGAGGCACTCCTCGCGGCGCTCAAGTCCGACGTGGTGCAGCTGTTCGACGGCGACGACCGCGAGCTCCACCTCGCAGCGCGGGCCCCGAGCGTGTGGCTGCTCGTCGGGGTGAACGGCGTGGGCAAGACGACGACGCTCGGGAAGCTCGCGGCCCGCGAGATCGCGGCTGGGCGGTCGGTCGTCGTCGCCGCGGCCGACACCTTCCGAGCCGCGGCCGGAGACCAGATCGCGACCTGGGCTGAGCGAGCCGGGGCGGGGCTCGTGCGCGGCGCCGACGGCGCCGACCCGTCGTCGGTCGTCTACGACGCCGTCCAGCACGCCGCTGCACGGGGAGCGACGCTCGTCCTCGCGGACACCGCCGGAAGGCTCCATACGCGGACGAACTTGATGGAGGAGCTGCGCAAGGTCCGGCGGGTCGCGGCGCGCCCGCCGGGGACGGTGGCCGAAGTGCTGCTCGTCCTCGACGCGACGACCGGGCAGAACGGCCTCGTCCAGGCTCGGCGCTTCACCGAGGCCGTCGACGTGACCGGCATCGTCCTCACCAAGCTCGACGGGACGGCCAAGGGCGGCATCGTCCTCGCCGTGCGCTCCGAGCTCGACCTGCCGATCAAGCTCGTCGGCCTCGGGGAGGGCCTCGGGGACCTCGTGCCGTTCGACCCCGCAGAGTTCGCCGAGGCGCTGTTCTCCTGACCTCCGGAGGATCAGGCGGGGCCTGCCCGAGCTGCGAGTAACCTTTCCCTGCTCATGTTCGACACCCTGACCGAACGCTTCGACGGCATCTTCAAGCGCCTGCGCGGGCGCGGCCACCTCGGCGACGCCGAGGTCGCCGAGGTGCTGCGCGACATCCGCGTCGCGCTCCTCGAGGCGGACGTCAACATCGAGGTCGTCCGCGACCTGGTCGGGCGGATCCGCTCACGGTGCGTCGGGGCGGAGCTGTCGAAGAGCCTGACGCCGGCGCAACAGGTCGTGAAGATCGTCGACGAGGAGCTCGCCGCGACCCTCGGCGGCGAGCCGTTCCGGCTCTCCTACGCCTCGCGCCCGCCGACGGTCGTGCTGCTCGCAGGGCTCCAGGGCGCCGGCAAGACGACCGCGGCGGCGGCGCTCGCGCTCTGGTTCAAGCGCCAGGGCCGCCATCCCCTGCTCGTAGGAGCCGACCTCCAGCGCCCCGCGGCCGTAGAGCAGCTCCGCGTGCTCGGGAAGGAGGTGGGTGTCGCCGTCTTCAGCGAGAAGGCCGACCCTGTGAGCGTGGCGCGCGGCGGCGTCGAGGAGGCGGTGCGCGTCGGACGGGACGTCGTCGTTGTCGACACGGCCGGGCGGCTGGCGGTCGACGACGAGCTGATGGACGAGGTGCGACGTGTCGCCGAGGCGATCACGCCGGACTACACGTTCTTCGTCGTCGACTCGATGACCGGCCAGGACGCCGTCCGCACGGCGACGGCGTTCGCCTCGACGCTCGTGCTCGACGGCGTCATCCTCACGAAGGTCGACGGCGACGCGCGCGGCGGTGCGGCGCTGTCGGTGAAGCACGTCGTCGGCAAGCCGATCGCCTTCGTCTCGAACGGCGAGCGTCCCGACGCCTTCGAGCAGTTCCACCCCGAGCGCATGGCGAGCCGGATCCTCGGCATGGGTGACGTGCTGACCCTCATCGAGCGCGCCGAGCGGGAGTACGACGCCGAGGTCGCGGAGAAGGCGATGTCGCGGCTCCGCGCCGGGCGCTTCACCCTCGAGGACTTCCACGAGCAGCTGCAGCAGGTGAAGCGGATGGGGTCGCTGAAGGGCATCCTCGGGATGCTCCCGGGCATGCCGAGGGAGGTGCGCGACGCCGAGATCGACGACCGGGAGGTGGCGCGCGTCGAGGCGATCATCCGCTCGATGACTCGCGAGGAGCGGGACGATCCCTCGATCATCGACGGCTCGCGCCGGATGCGGATCGCCTCCGGCAGCGGGCGGGCTCCTGCGGAGGTCAACAACCTCCTCCGCCAGTTCAAGGAGATGCAGCGCCTCATGCGCTCCGGCGGGCCGCTCGGCGCGATGGCCCGGCCGGGGGGACGCAAGGCGAAGAAGGTGAAGGGCGGGCGCGTCACGCCGTCGCTCAAGAACGCCGGCTCGCTCAACTGAGGCCGGCGCAACAGGTCGCACCCGAGAGAGAAAGCGAAGGACACGACGTGGCCGTCAAGCTCCGCCTGATGCGGATGGGGAAGAAGAAGCAGCCGACGTACCGCATCGTCGCCGCCGAGGCGCACTCGCCGCGCGACGGGAGGTTCATCGAGATCGTCGGGACGTACGCGCCCCGCTCGGAGCCGTCGGCGGTCCAGGTCGACAACGCCAAGGCGGTCGCCTGGCTCGCCAAGGGCGCGCAGCCGACCGACACGGTCCGAAAGCTGCTCGAGGCGTCGGGCGCCTGGGGCGAGTTCGCCGCCGCTCGACCGCAGGCGGTCGCGAAGGACAAGGCGCGAGCCGGCGCGAAGGAGCGCCGGAGCGATGCCAGGAGCACGGCGTCGTGAGCGACGCATCCTCGCCGTTCCAGCCGCCGGCCTTCCAGGAAGGCGCGCCCGGCGGCGACGAGCTCGACGTGGATCTCGGGGAGGACGACGAGCTCGACGAGGACCTCGGGGGGGACGACGAGCTCGATGAAGACCTCGGGGGGGACGACGAGCTCGATGAGGAGCTCGAGGCGGACTCGGGCGCCCCTGCCGGGAACGCGGTCTCCGGCGGGGCGGCTCGGGCCGTGCTGGAGCATGTCGCCCGCTCGATCGTCGACGAGCCCGACGCGGTAGCCGTCGAGGTTGCCGAGCGCCGCGGCCGAGTCGAACTGGCGCTGCACGTGGCGCCGGGCGACATGGGTCGGATCATCGGCAAGCGCGGTCGGGTGGCGCAGGCGCTGCGTACCGTCGTCAGGGCCGCGGCGGCGAGCGAGGGCACCGACGCGAGCGTCGACATCGTCGACTGATCGGGCGCCCGGAGGCGGGCGTCTCCTCGAGGTCGGACGCGTCGTGCGTCCTCACGGCCTGCGAGGCGAGGTCGTCGTCCACCTCGTGACCAACAGGCTCGAGCGCGTCGCACTCGGTTCCCGCCTCCTCGCGCTCCCGGCCACGGGTGACCGCCGGATCCTCGAGGTCGAGTCTGCGCGCCCGCACAAGGGTCGCCACCTCGTTCGCTTCGCCGGGATCGGCCGCGTCGAGGACGCGGAAGGGCTACGCGGCGCGCACCTGCTCGCCGAGCCGCTCGTCGATCCCGAGGCGATGTTCGTCCACGAGCTGATCGGCTGCGAGGTGCGCGACCTCGCCGGGCGGCGCCTCGGCGTGGTGAGCAGCGTCGAGGCCAACCCGGCGAGCGACCTCCTCGTGCTCGGCGACGGCGGGCTCGTGCCGCTGCGCTTCGTCACCGAACGCCGTCCCGGCGTGATCGTCGTCGACGTGCCCGAGGGACTCCTCGAATGACGGCGGCACTGTCGATCGAGGTCGTCACGATCTTCCCGGAGGTCGTCGAGTCCTACTGCAGCGCGAGCGTGCTCGGCCGGGCGCGGCGAGCCGGCGTGCTCGACATCACCGTGCGCGACCTCAGGGCGGGCGCGACCGACCCGCACCGCTCGGTCGACGACGCCCCCTACGGCGGGGGCGCGGGGATGGTCCTCGCTCCCGCGCCGGTGTTCGCCGCGGTCGAGCTGTTCGAGCCGCCGCGGCCGCTCTACCTTCTGTCGGCGGCCGGGCGCAGGTTCGATCAGGCGATGGCAGCCGAGCTCGCCCGTCACTCGTTCTCGCTCCTCTGCGGGCGCTACGAGGGCGTCGACCAGCGCATCGCCGACCACCTCGTCGACGGGGAGATCTCCGTCGGGGACTACGTGCTCGCCGGGGGCGAGCTCGCCGCCCTGGTCGTCGTCGAGGCGGTGGCGCGTCTCGTGCCCGGCGTCCTCGGCAACGAGGAGTCGACGGCCGACGACAGCTTCGCGACCGGCCTGCTCGAGTACCCCCAGTACACGCGGCCGGCCGAGTTCCGCGGCCTCGCGGTCCCCGACGTGCTTCGCAGCGGCGACCACGCCCGGGTCGCCCGGTGGCGCAAGGCCGAGGCGCTGCGCCGGACGCTCGAGCGCCGCCCCGATCTGATCTCGGCGCGGGGGGGCGTGACGCGGGCCGAGGCGCAGCTGCTGCGCGACCACGGCTATCCTGTGGGGGCCGGCGAGCAGGCCGGGGCGCCGCGCACAGGGTCGGTCGCCGGCGCCGCGGCCTCCGAGGAGCGTGAGCTGTCATGAATCCCACCGATCTCGTCGACCACGCCCAGCTGCGAGACGACGTCCCGGACTTCCGGCCCGGCGACACGCTCAAGGTCCACGTCCGGGTCGTCGAGGGATCGCGCGAGCGCATCCAGGTGTTCCAAGGCGCGGTCATCCGGCGCCAGGGATCCGGCGCGCGGGAGACCTTCAGCGTCCGAAAAGTGAGCTTCGGAGTCGGGGTGGAGCGCACCTTCCCGGTCCACTCGCCGATCATCTCGAAGATCGAGCGCGTGACCGAGGGCGACGTGCGGCGCGCCAAGCTCTACTACCTGCGCGACCGGGTAGGG
>JAKAOD010000303.1 GCA_021823365.1 Actinomycetes bacterium
TCCGATCTACGGCCGAGCTCGCCGGCCCCGAGGCGGTGGCGCGCGCCGCGGCAAGCTCGCTCGGCGGTCCGACCTCGGCTCCGGGCACGACCTCCCCGGCCGTGCACACGATCGAGCTGCGCAAGGAGTTCCGCCGCACGGTGGCGGTGGCGGGGCTGTCCATGACGGTGCGCCGCGGCGAGGTCTTCGGCTTCCTCGGCCCGAACGGAGCCGGGAAGACGACCGCCGTCAAGCTCCTGCTCGGCCTGCTCAGACCGACCGGCGGTGAGGCGATGGTGCTCGGAGCGCCGGCGGGCGACCGCGAGGCGCGACGGAAGATCGGCTATCTGCCCGAGCTGTTCCGGTTCCAGGGCTGGCTGACGGCGCGCGAGGTGCTCGAGGTGCACTGGCGGCTCCTCGGCCTCCCGCGGCACCGCGCAGCCGGGGCGGCCGGCGAGGCGCTCGGCGCCGTCGGGCTCGCCGACCGCGGCGACGACAAGGTCGCGGCCTTCTCCAAGGGGATGCAGCAGCGACTCGGCCTCGCCGTCGCGTTGCTCGGGGAGCCGTCCCTCGTCGTGCTCGACGAGCCGACGAGCGCGCTCGATCCCGTCGGCCGCCACGACGTGCGGGCGGTGATCCGCGAGCTGCGCGCCTCCGGCACGTCCGTCTTCCTCAACACCCACCTGCTCGACGAGGCGGAGCAGGTCTGCGACCGCGTCGCCGTGGTCGAGCGGGGACGCACGATCGCGATCGGCGCCCTCTCCGAGCTCCTCGGCCGCCAGACGTCGGTCCGCCTGCAGGTCTCCGGCATGGGCGCGGGGTGGTGGAACGGCTTCGGCGGGTTCGGCCGGTGGGTCGCCGAGGGCGACTGGGTCCTGCTCGAAGGGGTCGAGCCCGGTCGCGTCCCGGATCTCGTCGCGGCGATCGTCGCCAGCGGCGGCAGGGTCGCCGCCGTCGTGCCCGAGCGCCAGAGCCTGGAGGCGCGCTTCCTCGAGCTCCTGGGCCGGTCTTGAGCGCGGCGCTCGTCATCGCGCGCCTGACGCTTCGCGAGGCGGTGCGCCGGCGACTCGTCGCCGCGTGCGCGGCGATCACCCTCGGCCTCGTCGCCCTGAGCGCCTGGGGCTTCGACCGCCTGAGCCACAGCCGCAGCCTCACCTCCGGCGAGGTCCACGCGTCCGTGCCGCAGGCCTTGATCCTGTTCATGTTCATGTTCAGCTTCGTCGTCGCGCTCAGCGCCTCGGCGATGGCGTCCCCCGCGATCTCGGCAGAGGTGGACTCCGGCGTGCTCCTCACGGTCCTCACCCGACCGATCCGCCGGCGCGACGTGCTGCTCGGCAAGTGGCTCGGCCTTGCGGCCGTGCTCGTCGCCTACTGCGCGGCCATGACGAGCCTCGAGGTCGGCGTCGTCGACTGGGTGAGCGGGTTCGTGCCGCCCGACGCCGTCGCCGCCGGCTGCTACCTCTTCGCCGAGGGCGCCGTGCTGCTCACCCTGGCGCTGCTCCTGAGCACCCGGCTTCCCCCGATAGCGGCGGGGGTGCTCGGGATCGCCCTGTTCGGCGCCGCCTGGCTCGCCGGCGTCGTCGGCTCGCTCGGCACGAGCTTCAAGATCGGGACCCTCAAGACCGTAGGCGAGGTCTCGAGGTATGTCCTGCCGACCGACGGGCTGTGGCGCGGGGCCATCTACTACCTCGAGCCGGAGTCGTTGATCACCCGGGCGGTCAACGAGGCGTCCGGAGGCGCGGCCAACCCCTTCGCCGTCCAGTCGGCGCCGGCGTGGACCTACCTTGTCTGGGTGGCCGTCTGGTTCCTCGCCGTGATGGCGGCCGGCCTGATGAGCTTCGAGCGACGCGAGCTGTGACCGGGGGAGCGCTCATGGGATGCGACGCGTGGGAGGAGGTCGGGTGATCAGCGCCAGAGGGCTGACGAAGCGCTACGGCGACAAGCTCGCCGTGGATCGGCTGAGCTTCGAGGTGCGGCCAGGCGCCGTGACAGGCTTCCTCGGCCCCAACGGCGCAGGCAAGTCGACGACCATGCGGATGGTGATGGGGCTCGACATGCCCGACGCCGGCGACGTGAAGGTGAACGGACGCCGTTACCACGACATCCCCTGGCCCCTGCACGAGGTCGGGGCGCTCCTGGAGGCGAAGGCGATCCACCCGGGTCGCAGCGCCCGGGCGCACCTGTTGATGCTCGCCCAGGCGAACCGCATCCCGCGCCGCCGGGTCGGGGAGGTGCTCGATCTCGTCGGCCTCGCCGCCGTCGCCGACCGGCGAGCCGGGAAGTTCTCCCTCGGCATGGGCCAGCGACTCGGCATCGCAGCAGCCCTGCTCGGCGACCCGGGCGTGCTGCTCTTCGACGAGCCCGTCAACGGCCTCGACCCGGACGGCATCCGCTGGGTCCGCAACCTGTTGAAGTCGCTCGCCAAAGAGGGCAGGACGGTGTTCGTCTCGAGCCACCTGATGAGCGAGATGGCGCTCACCGCGGACGAGGTCGTCATCGTCGGCAAGGGCCGGCTCATCGCCCAGACGCCGATCGGCGAGCTCGTCGCGAAGAGCTCGCAGGGCTACGTGCGCGTGCGCTCGCCCGAGGCGAAGGAGCTTCGCGAGGCGCTCGAGCGCGAGGGCGCGGTCACGGTCGTCGAAGACGACGGCTCCATCAGCGTCCAAGGGCTCGACGAGGTGGCGATCGGCGAGCTCGCCGCGTCGCTCCCCGTCGTCCTCCACGAGCTCTCGCCGCAGTCGGCCTCTCTCGAGGAGGCGTTCATGGAGCTCACCGACGAGAGCGTCGAGTACCGGGGTGCCGCCGCGGCCGCGAGCGGGTCCCGCGCGGATGGAGGCGAGTGATGGCCGAGCTTGCGGCGAGCCCGACGCTCGCGACCGCAGGGATGTTGCGCGACGGCCACTACGAGCTCCCCGACCTGATCCGATCGGAGTGGACCAAGCTGCGCACCGTCCGCTCGACGATGTGGACCCTCGCGGTGACCGTGGTCGTCGGCCTCGGCGTGTCCGCCCTGGCGACAGCGGTGACCCGCGCCCACTGGGCCACGATGACGCCGTTGAGCAGGGCGACCTTCGACCCGATCTGGGCGAGCCTCGCCGGCACGCTCTTCGGCCAGCTCGCCATCGGCGTCCTCGGGGTGCTCGTGATGAGCGCCGAGTACGGCACGGGGACGATCCGCGCGACCTTCTCTGCCGCCCCCCGGCGTCCTCTCGTGCTCCTTGCCAAGGTGATCGTCTTCGGCTCGATCGCCCTCGTCGTCGGCGAGGTCACATCCTTCGCGTCCTTCCTCCTCGGCCAGGCGCTCCTCACCTCGCCGGCGACCCATGCGACGCTGTCGAGCCCGGGCGCGCTGCGCGCCGTCGCGGGGACCGGCCTCTTCCTCTGCGTGATCGGGCTCTTCGCCCTCGGCGTCGCGACTCTGGTCCGCCACACTGCCGGCGGCATCAGCGCCTTCGTCGGCGTCCTGCTCGTCCTGCCCATCATCGTGAGCGCCCTGCCGCAGTCGATGACCGACGACGTCCAGCGCTTCCTTCCGCTCACGATCGGCCACGAGCTCGCTCGCGCCCGGCCCGACCCGAACGCCTTCGCCCCCTGGACCGGGCTCCTCGTGCTCGTCGGCTACGCGGTCGCCATTCTCGCCGCCGGCTCCGTGCTGCTCGTCCGGAGAGACGCCTGAGCCAATCCGTTCCGCCTTTCCCGCCGTACTAACGGGGTGAAGGCCGAGCGGTGCCGGCCAGGACCCTGGTCGCGCATGCCAGACGCCGCCGGCAAGCGGGTCCCTGCGGCCCGCGCCCGAACACGAGAGACAGGGAGGCTCGGAACATGACGACTACCGAGGAAAGGCCGCGGCCCGCGGAGGACCGGGATCTCGGCGAGCGCGCGCGGGCGCCGCGAGCGCATCTTCGCGTGATGCGCGGCACGGCGGCCGCCTTCGCCGCTGCAGCGCTCGGAGTGGCCGGGGTGGTCGCCTCCGGCTCGGCGAGCGGCGCCTCCCAGCGTCGGGCAAGCGATCCGGCGCTCCTGCAGGTGGTGAACCTCCCCAAGTACGGCCAGGTCCTCGTGACCTCGAAGCGGATGACCCTCTACGCCCTCTCGTCCGAGGCCGGTGGCAAGGTCACCTGCAAAGGTGCGTGCCTCAAGTTCTGGCCGCCCCTTCTCGTCGGCGCAGCTGCGAAGTCCGTCTCGCTCGGACCGGGGGTCGTCGGCACGATCGGCTTCATGAAGCGAAGCGCGACGACCAAGCAGGTCACCTTCGACGGCTACCCGCTCTACCAGTTCGTGAAGGACACTCGCCCGGGCCAGACCTTCGGGATGGGCGTCAAGGCGTTCGGCGGGACCTGGGGCCTCGTCCGCTCGTCGATCCTCTTGCTCGCGACGTCCTCCTCGTCGACCTCCACCACGACGACCTCCCCGGCGACGACGACGACCTCCGGGTCGGGGTACGGCTCGGGCGGATCAGGCTACTGATCCGCCCTCCCGCCGGCTGAGCGCCGGCGGTACCTCTGCCGGGCTGCGGCCGCTCCGTACCGGCGGTCCGCCACATCGGACCGCCGGTACGGCAAGATCGGGGGACGAGACCGGCTCGGCGCGCGCGGGCCTTGCGTGGCTCCGGTTGCCCGCCGGGGCGGTCGTGCACGACGATCTCATGATGGCCTGGCTCCGGAAGCTCCTCCTGCGCGGCGACGCCCTGCAGCAGCGACATGCGGCGCTCGCCTTCCCCGTCGCCGTCGTGCG
>JAKAOD010000304.1 GCA_021823365.1 Actinomycetes bacterium
GTCCACCACCTGGCGCTCGAGCGCCACGTACGCCCAGCCCGCTCTTCTCGAGCGACCCGTTCCGCCTCGGCCGCCGCCTCGGCCGCCGCCCCGACGACAGGGTCCGCGACCGCAGGGTGGGGCCACAGCTCGAGCGCCGCCCCGGCGATCAACGCGGCGATGACTGGGTCGGCGGCGGGGCGGGCCCGGAGCCCCGAGCCGAGCGCGCCAGCGCGGGGAACGCTTGCCACAGCACTGCTCACAGAGGCGCTGCTCACAGAGGCGCTGCTCACAGAGGCACTGCTCACAGAGGCACGTTGCCGTGCTTGCGATGCGGCAGCTCCGAGCGCTTCGAGGCGAGCATGGCAAGGCTCCGAGCGAGGACGCTGCGGGTGTCGGCAGGGGAGATCACGTCGTCGACGTACCCCCGTTCCGCAGCGACGTACGGGTTCGCGTAGCGCTCCGTGTACTCCTCCACGAGCTCTGCGCGCCTCGCTGAAGGATCTGGGGCTGCGGCGAGCTCACGGCGGTAGAGGACCTCGACCGCCCCCTGCGGGCCCATCACCGCGAGCTCCGCGGAAGGCCATGCGAATGCCAGGTCGGCGCCGATCGACTTGGAGTTCATGACCACGTAGGCGCCGCCGTACGCCTTTCGCGTGATGACCTGGATGCGCGGCACCGTCGCCTCGCAGAACGCGTAGAGGAGCTTCGCCCCGTGGCGGATGATCCCGCCGTACTCCTGGTCCGTCCCGGGCATGAACCCCGGCACGTCCACGAGCGTGACCAGCGGGATGTTGAAGGCGTCGCACATGCGGACGAAGCGGGCGGCCTTCTCGGACGAGTCGATGTCGAGGACGCCGGCGAGCACCGCAGGCTGGTTGCCGACCACGCCGACCACCCGGCCGCCGATGCGGGCGAACCCGCACGTGATCGACATCGCCCAGTGCGAGTGGACCTCGAGGTACTCGCCGTCGTCGACGACCGCCGTGATGACCTTCTTCATGTCGTAGGGCTGGTTCGGCGATGCGGGCAGGAGGTCGGCGAGCTCTGGCGTCACCCGCTCGGGATCGTCCCCCGAGGTGGTCCCGGGCGGCTCCTCGAGGTTGTTGGACGGGAGGAACGAGAGCAGGTAGCGCACGTCGTCGAGGCACGACTTCTCGTCTGCGGCCACGAAGGTCGCGACTCCCGACTTCGTCGCGTGGCTCATCGCCCCGCCGAGCTCCTCGAGCGTCACGTCCTCGCCGGTCACGGTCTTCACGACGTCGGGCCCCGTGATGAACATGTGCGAGGTGCCCTGCACCATGAAGACGAAGTCGGTGATCGCCGGCGAGTACACCGCGCCTCCTGCGCACGGCCCGAGGATGACGCTGATCTGGGGGATGACCCCGGACGACGCGACGTTGCGGTAGAAGATGCCCCCGTAGGAGTGGAGCGAGACGACACCTTCTTGGATCCTCGCCCCGGCACCGTCATTCAGGCCGATCATCGGCACGCCGGTCGACGCCGCGAGGTCCATCAGCGCGTGGACCTTCTCGGCGAAGACCTCCCCGAGCGCCCCGCCGAAGACCGTGAAGTCCTGCGAGAAGACGCACACCCTGCGTCCGTCGATGGTGCCGAAGCCGGTCACCACGCCGTCCGTGTACGGGCGGTTGCCCCCGAGGCCCATGCCGTGCGCGCGGTGGCGGGCGAGCATGCGCAGCTCCTCGAAGGACCCCTCGTCGAGCAGGTAGTCGATCCGCTCGCGCGCGGTCATCTTGCCCTTGGCGTGCTGGCGCTCGACCGCCTGCGAGCTCCCCGCGTGGAGGGCCTGCTCCTTTCGCGCCGCGAGGTCCTCGAGGCGCTCGGCCATGGTGTGCTCCATCGGGCTCGAGGCTACTGCGGCGGTGCGCTCTTCCCGTTCGCAGCGCCCTCCTGGACGAGCTCCACCAGGGTGCCGAAGGACGACTTCGGATGGACGAAGGCGATCATGGTGCCCCGCGACCCGCGCCGCGGGGCCTCGTCGAGCACTCGGTTCCCCGCGCGCCTCACCGCCTCGAGGGCCTCGGCGCAGTCCTGAACTCGGTAGGCGACGTGGTGGAGCCCTTCACCGCGGGTCGCCAGGAACCTGGCGACCGCCGAGTCCTCGCGCGTCGGCGACACGAGCTGCACGTAGGACTCGGCCACTGCGACCAGCGTCTCCTCCACGCCGTCGTGCTCGACGCGCTCACGGTGCGCGATCCGTGCCCCCAAGGTCTGCACGTACCAATCGATCGCCGCGTCCATGTCGCGCACCGCGATGGCGACGTGGTCGATCTCGGTCAGCAGGGGCTCCGTCACGCGCGCCGCCTCACGCGTCGTGCCGACGGAACAGGGTGATCCGGTCCTCGCCCACCCGCTCGCGCAGCTCGCGGTCTTCGATCCCGAGCCCCTCGTCGGGGGCGAGGCACAGCACGCCGATCTTCCCCTCGTGCAGGTTGTGCTGGACCTGGTAGGCCGCCTCTCCCACGTCGTCGAGCGCGAAGACCGCGGACAGGGGCGGGACGACCTTGCCCTCGCAGACCTGCCGGTTCGCGTCCCAGGCCTCCCGGTAGTTGGCGAAATGCGACCCCTTGATCGTCTTGAGCTTCATCCAGAGGTGGCGGTTGTCGTACTCGACCATGTGGCCGGACGTCGCCGCGCAGGTGACGATCGTGCCCGCACGCTTGCAGACGAACACGGACGCTCCCATGGTCTCGCGGCCCGGGTGCTCGAAGACGATGTCGGGATCCTCGCCCACGAGGGCCCTGATGTCCCTGCCGAGCCTTCGCCACTCGGACTCGTCCTGGGTGTGCTGGTCCTTCCAGAACCGGTAGCCGGCAGCCGTGCGATCGATCACCGCGTCGACCCCGAGGTCTCGCAGGAGGTCCGCCTTCTCGGACGAGGACACGACGCCGATCGGGATGCCGCCGGCGTTGAGCACGTACTGGACCGCGTAGCTCCCGAGCCCGCCGGTCGCGCCCCAGACGAGTACCCGGTCGCCCTGGGCCACCGGGGCACCGTTGCGCGACACGAGCATGCGGTAGGCGGTCGAGTTGCACAGCGCGTTCACCGCCGCCTCCTCCCAGGAGAGATGGGTGGGCTTCGGCATGAGCTGGTTGGCCTTCACCACCGTCACGTCGGCGAGGCCGCCGAAGTTCGTCTCGAACCCCCAGATACGCTGGTTCAGCGCGAGCATCGAGTCGTCGTGCGCCGTCGGGTCCTGGTCGTCGACGTAGTTGCAGTGGATCGTCACCCGGTCACCGGGTCTCCAGTTCCGGACGAGCGAGCCGGTCCCGAGCACGACGCCGGCGGCGTCGGAGCCGACGACGTGGTAGCCGAGCGCGTGGCGTGCGCCCCAGATGCTCTCCTTCGCCAGCCGGTCGAGGAAGCCGAACGTGGGAAGCGGCTCGAAGATCGCGGTCCAGACGGTGTTGAAGTTCACCGCGGAGGCCATCACCGCGACGTACGCCTCGTCGGGCGCGAGCTGCGGGACGGGGACGTCGTCGACGTGGAGCGACTTGCGGGGGTCCTTGTCCGAGGACCCGAGCCCCTCGAACATCCCCACCTCGTCGCGCCGGACGAACGCGGCGCGGCAGGACTCGGGCATCGGCATCGCGGCGAGGGCGTCGCCGTCGGCGCCGTCGACCGCCGCCTGCAGGATCCCGCTCACTTCCGCGACAGTAGCGGAGCCCGTAGAATTGGAAGAATTGGCGGCGAGCCGGTGGAAGCGGCTCCACGCCTTGTCCCATCGTCTCGTTCCCCCTGGCCGGCGACGAGACGCCCGTGCACGTCGGAGGTGGCCATGCCCGGATCCGTCATCGTGTCAGGTGCCAGGACGCCCATCGGGAGGCTGTCCGGCGCGCTCGCCCCGTTCAGCGCGATGGAGCTCGGGGGCTTCGCCATCGCCGCGGCGCTCGACCGCGCCGGCCTCTCGCCGGGCCAGGTCGACTACGTGGTCATGGGGCACGTGATCCTGGCGGGGCAGGGGCAGATCACCGCCAGGCAGGCGGCCGTCCACGCGGGCGTCCCGATGACGGTCCCCGCGACCACGGTGAACAAGGTGTGCCTGTCGGGGCTGAACGCCATCCACCTCGCGGACCTGATGGTGAGCGCGGGTGACGCCGAGATCGTGGTCGCCGGCGGGATGGAGTCGATGACCCGAGCACCCCACCTCCTGGCGGGGGCGCGCGAGGGCTTCCGGCTCGGCGACGCGGCGATGGTGGACTCGGTGCTGCACGACGGGCTCACCTGCCCGTTCGACCGGTGCGCGATGGGCCTCGCCACCGAGCGCTACAACGAGCGGGTCGGCATCACCCGTGAGCGCCAGGACGCCTTCGCCGCCGCGTCCCACGAGAAGGCCGCCGCGGCTGCCAAGGACGGCCGCCTCGCCGACGAGATCGTCCCCCTGAAGGTGCCGCAGCGCAGGGGCGACCCCATCACCGTGGACACCGACGAAGGCGTGCGACCGGGGACGACCGCAGCGTCGCTCGCGGCACTTCGGCCGGCGTTCGACGCGGGGGGCACGATCACGGCGGGCAACGCGTCGCAGATCTCCGACGGGGCCGCAGCGGTCGTCGTGATGTCGAGGGCCAAGGCCGACGAGCTCGGCGTGACGCCTCTCGGCGAGCTCGTCTCCTACGGCCAGGTGGCGGGTCCGGATCCCTCGCTCCTTCTCCAGCCCTCCAGGGCGATCGCCCAGGCGCTCGGCAAGGCG
>JAKAOD010000305.1 GCA_021823365.1 Actinomycetes bacterium
TCGGGCGTTTTGGATGGGGTGAAGCTGCTCGAGGCGGCGCTGTCAGCCCGGGCTCCGGTGGAGGCCGTGTACTTCGCGCCCGAGGCGATCGCCTCGCCGTCGGCCGCCCGCGTGCTCGTGGCCGTGCAAGCCGCCGGCGTGAGGACCTTCGCGCTGCGGCGCCAGGTGATCGAGCGCGTCGCCGACACGACGACGCCCCAGCCAGTGATGGCCGTCGCCGGGCGCGTCGACGTCCCGCTCGAGGCCGCCGTCGCGCGCGCCACGCCCTTCGCACCGGTCGTCGTCTGCGTCGACGTCCGCGACCCGGGCAACCTCGGCGCGATCGTCCGCAGCGCCGGCGCTGCGGGCGCCGCTGCCGTCGTCGCCTGCGACTCCTGCGCCGACCTCTACAACCCGAAGACGGTGCGCGCGACGGCGGGCGCGCTGTTCGGGGTGCCGCTCGTCCTGGAGCGGCCGGCGGCCGAGGTCCTCGCCGAGCTCGGGCGGGCCGGCTACCGCCGCGTCGGGGCCGTCGCCCGGGACGGGGGCGACTACGCGGTCATGGAGCTGCCCGAGCATCTCGCGCTGGTGCTCGGCAACGAGGCGCAGGGACTCGACGAGGCGACGGCGCGGCTGCTCGACGACTCGGTGACCGTGCCGATGCCGGGCGTCACCGAGTCGCTCAACGTCGCGATGGCGGCGACGGTGCTGCTCTTCGACGTCGCGCGCCGGCGCCGGTCGCTCGCGGGCCGCGCCCCGTGACCTCCCCTACCATGACGGGACGATGACGCCGATCGAGGCCGGAGACGCGCCCGTCGCCGGGTCGATCCGGCGCTTCGCCGCGGACGCCGCCGAGCGCGTGGCCGGGGCGACGGGCCTCGCCGAGCTCGAGGCCCTGCGCTCCGAGCTCACCGGCAGGCGCTCGCCCGCCGTCGGCTGGAAGCGCTCGCTCGGCGGCCTCGACGAGGTCGAGCGGCGCGAGCTCGGCCGGCTGCTCAACGAGGCGCTCCAACAGGTCGAGGCCCTCGTCGAGCAGCGTCGCGAGGCGTTCCAGCGCGACGAGCGGGCGGCGCGGCGCGCGGGGGACCGGATGGACCTCACCGAGGTCCCCCCAGGCAGGGGACCGGGACATCTCCACGTCGTGACCCAGGTCCGCGAGGAGCTCGAGGACGTCTTCGTCGGGATGGGCTACGAGATCGCCGACGGACCGGAGGCGGAGTCGGAGTGGTACAACTTCACCGCTCTCAACATGCCTCGCGACCATCCGGCGCGCAGCATCCAGGACAGCTTCTACCTCGCGACGGGCGACCGGGAGACGTACCTGTTGAGGACGCAGACCTCGCCGGTCCAGGTGCGACTGCTCGAGCGCGGCTCGCTGCCGCTCTACGCGGTGGCACCGGGCCGCGTCTACCGTCGCGACACCGCAGATGCCCGTCACCTGCCGGTCTTCCACCAGATCGAGGGCATCGTCGTCGACCGTGGCGTGACCTTCGGCGACCTCGCGGGGACGATCGAGACCTTCGTCACGGCCATCTTCGGCTCCTCGACGGCGACGAGGCTGCGACCGGGGTACTTCCCCTTCACCGAGCCCTCGGCGGAGTTCGAGGTCACGTGTGCGATCTGCCGCGGAGAGGGGTGCCGGACCTGCAGCCAGACCGGCTGGATCGAGCTCGGGGGCTCCGGGATGATCCACCCTGCCGTGCTCGAGTCCGCCGGCGTCGACCCCGAGGAGTGGACCGGCTTCGCCTTCGGTTTCGGCATCGACCGGATCGCGATCATGCGCCACGGGATCGAGGACATCCGGATCCTGCTCGAGAACGACGTCCGCTTCCTCGCGCAGCTCTGAGGCGCGGGTCCGAGAACGACGTGCGCGTCCCGCTGTCCTGGCTGAGCGACTTCGTCCCGCTCACCGTCGACGCGAGCGATCGCGCGGCGGTCCGCGAGCTCGGCGGCGCCCTCGACTCGCTCGGCCTCGTCGTCGAGGGCATCGAGCGCGTCCCTGCCCCCGCCGGGCAGGTGGTGCTCGCCCGGGTCCTGGAGATCGCGCCGATCCCCGGCGCCGACCGTATCCGCCAGGTGGTCGTCGACGAGGGCACCGGCGAGGCCCGGCGCATCGTCTGCGGGGCGACGAACTTCGCCGTCGGCGACGTGGTCCCGCTGGCAAAGGTCGGCGCCGAGCTTCCCGGCGGGATGGTGATCCGCCGGCGGGAGATGCGAGGCGTCGCGTCGGAGGGGATGCTCTGCTCGGCGCGCGAGCTGGGGCTCGGCTCGGACTCCGCCGGACTGCTGGTGCTCGCCTCGACGGGCTCCGCAGAGGCGGCGCTTCCTGGCGGGATCGAGCTCGGCACGCGCCTTGACGAGCACCTCGGGCTCCATGCCGACGTCGTCTACGACGTCGACGTCGAGCCGAACCGCCCGGACTGCCTCTCGATCGCCGGCGTGGCGCGCGACCTCGCGGCGCGCCTGCGCCTTCCGTTCGAGCTCCCGGCACCGAGCATCGAGCGGCGCGGACCGGCGGCCGGCGAGCTCGCCACCGTGTCGATCGGCGCCCCGGACGGCTGCCGCCACCTCATCGGGCGAGTCGTGAGCGCGATCGAGCCGGTGCCCTCGCAGCCGCTCGTCGCGCGCCGGCTCCTTCTTGCGGGGATGCGCCCGATTGGCGCCGTGGTCGACGCGTCCAACTACGTCATGCTCGAGCTCGGCCAGCCGAACCACCCCTACGACCTCGACGCCCTGGGTGGGAAGGGCCTGACGGTGCGCTACGCGGCGCCCGGCGAGCGTCTCGTCACGCTCGACGGCGTCGAGCGGAAGCTCGGCCTGCACGCCGGCGCGACGGGCGAGGAGGTGGAGGTCGAGGACCTCCTCATCTGCGACGCGGGCGGCGTCCCCGTCGGCCTCGCGGGGGTGATGGGGGGTGCGGCGACCGAGATCGGCCGCGGCACCTCACGCGTGCTGCTCGAGGTCGCCGAGTTCGCGCCGCTCGTCGTCGGGCGCAGCGCGAAGCGCCAGGGGTTGAGGACCGAGGCGTCGGCGCGCTTCGAGCGGGGGATCGACCCGGAAGGGCTCGAGCGTGCGGCGGACCGCTTCTGCGAGATCGTCGCGCGGGCGGCAGCCGCCGCGGGCGTGAGCTCGCCGGCGGTGGCGCCCGGGGACCTCGACGACCACCCCGTGCGCCGACATCGACAGGTCGTCCCGCTCCGAGTGCGGAGAGTGAACGCCCTCCTCGGGACGTCGCTCTCGTCCAGCGAGATCCGGCGGCTCATCGAGCCGATCGGCTTCGCCGCGTCGCCGGGGGGCGGTCGCGGCGAACCGCCCGCCGGGGGCAGCCGCGGCGAACCGGCCGCCGGGGGCAGCCGCGAGGCGACTGGCGGCGCAGGCGGCGAAGTGCTCGACGTCACGGTGCCGAGCTACCGTCCCGACGTCGGGCGCGAGGTCGACGTCATCGAGGAGGTGGCCCGCCACCTCGGCTACGACCGGATCGAGCGGACGCGTCGCCGCTCGCCGTTCGTCGGGACGCTCGGCGAGCGCAACCTGCTCCGTCGCCGGGTCCGGCGCCTGCTTGCCGGGCTGGGTGCCCACGAGGCGTGGACGAGCTCGATCGTCGACCCGGCGCTGCACCGCCGGGCTGGTCACGGCGGCGAGCTCGTCGAGCTCGCCAACCCGATGGCGAACGAGGAGTCGGTCCTGCGGCCCCAGCTGCTCCCCGGACTGCTCGCCGCCCTGCGCCACAACGTCGGCCATCGAAACGGCGAGCTTCGCCTGTTCGAGATCGGGCGGGTGTTCTCGCCTTCTCCAGGGGCCGAAGGGCTTCCGGAAGAGCGTGAGCATCTCGGGGTGCTGCTCGCGGCGGCGGGTGACGACGCGGCCTCCGCCGTCAACGTCTGGCGCGCGCTCGCCGAGGGGCTCCGCCTCGACGCGGCGGCGGTCCGGCTCGCGCAGCATCCGGCCGTGCCGGCACCCTGGCCGCCCATCGCAACCGGCACGCACCCGAGCCGGAGGGCGCTGCTCGTCGCCGGCAATGCCCTGCTCGGAGTCGTCGGCGAGGTCGACCCCGAGGTCCTCGAGGCGTTCTCCCTCCCCGCCGGCCGGCGCGTCGGGTGGGTCGTGGTGGACCTCGCCGAGCTGGAGGCCGCACCGCGCCATGCCGGCGGCGTGCGAGCGGTGAGCCGGTTCCCCTCGAGCGACATCGACCTCTCCTTCGTCCTCGCCGACTCGACGCCGGCGACGGAGCTCGAGCTCGCCCTTGTCGAGGCGGCGGGACCGCTCGCCGAGTGGGTGCGCCCGCTCGGCGCCTTCCGGGGCGGGGACCTTCCGCCGGGAACGCGCAGCCTCGCCTTTCGGATCCGCTTCTGCGCCGAGGACCGGACGCTCACAGATGCCGAGGTCGGCGAGCTGCGCTCGACGTGCATCGAGGCGGTGACGGCCAGACTGCCCGCCACGCTGAGGGGATAGGGTCGGCCGGTGCGCCTGCTCGTGAAGGAGGCACCGGCTCCCCTTGTCGGGGAGCTCGACGTGCCCTGCTCGAAGTACCACGCCCACCGGGCGCTGATCCTGGCCTCGCTCGCCGAAGGCAGGAGCAGGATCGACGGCCTGTCCGACGCCGGCCACGTGCGCTACACGATCCAGGCGCTGCGCCGGCTCGGCACGCGCATCGCCGTCGAGGGCGACTGCTTCGTCGTCGAGGGCGGCCCGTACCGCCCGACCACGCC
>JAKAOD010000306.1 GCA_021823365.1 Actinomycetes bacterium
TGTAGCCGACGTCGGTGGCGGACCCGGCGCGAAAGCTCGTCATCGACGACGTCCCCTGGACCCCGGTCCGGACCCGGACCCGGCCGCCGCGCCGGCGTCGCGCAGCGCGCCAGCCCGACCGAAGGGGGGCGCCGCGCCCACCCTCGGCACCGCCTCGGTCAACGGCCGACCTCGAGCAGCGTGTTGCCCACTTTCAGCTTGTCGCCGCGCTGGAGGCGGACAGGCACGGCGACGCGCTCACCGTTCAGGTAGGTCCCGTTCGTCGAGCCGAGGTCCTCGACCCAGGTCTCGTCGCCCCGCCGGAACACCCGGGCGTGAACCGAGGAGGCGAACCGGTCTCCCTCGAGGGGGACGGCGCACCCGGGCGAGCGGCCGAGGGTGATCTCGGCCCCGAGGTCGAACGCGACCCCCCGCCGCTCTGCCGGCTCGACGATGCGCAGCCTGAGCGGCAATGCCTCCGTCCGGGCGCGGCGGCGCCGGCTCTGCTCCTCGTCCGCGCCGAGGTGCCCGCCGCGCGTCCGGGCACGGTTCGCCCGCTCCGGGCGCCCGTCCCGCTCGCCACGCTGCGGTCCCTCGACGCCCACCCCGTCGGCGCGCGCGGCGCGCGCGCGGCGCACCTCGACGAAGACCATGCGCGCCGCATAGAGGAAGAACAACCAGATCAATCCCAGGAAGAGGAACCGCAGGATCTCGAGCAGGCCGTGGGACATCGCTCGCCAGCCCTGCTAGCTCGACTCGAAGCGCAACGTCGTGATGCCGACCGTGACGAGGTCCCCGCCCGCGAGCCGCTGCTGGCGGATGGGCGCGCCGTTGACGCGGGTGCCGTTGGTCGAGCCGAGGTCGACGACGGTCACGCCGTTCGAGTCGTGGCGCACCTCGGCGTGACGCCGTGAGACGTTGACGTCGGAGAGGACGATGTCGCACTCCGGGAGCCGGCCGATGACGACGGGGTCGTCGCCGACGGCCACGCGGGCGCCGTCGGGCAGCACGATCCAGCCGGCCGGCACCTCCTCGCCCTCGACGACCTCGGCGGTGATCGAGAACGTGCTCTTCGTGAGGGACTCCCCGGCCCGGATCTCCACGTCGACCGGACCGAGGAAGGCGTACCCCTCGGCGCGTGCGTGGTCCCGGGCGGCCTCGGCGAGCTCGCGCGAGAGCACCTCGACGAAACCGCCGAAGCGGTCATAGTCTTGTGCCGACAGGAGCACGGTAAACGAGTTCGGGGCGATAGTCCCTCGCACCGAGAGCGCGCGGCGGAGGTCCATCTCGCGCGTGAGCCTGCGGCCGAGCTCGACCGGCTGGAGCTCGCCGCGGAAGGCCTTGGCGAACGCGCCCTCGACGAGGCGTTCGAGACGCTGCTCGAACTGCTGCAGTCCCATGACGTCGACATGGTACCTGGAGGGACTATCAGCAGCTCAGCGTGAGCTAGCGTGACCCGTCGCCGGGCGAGTGGCGGAATAGGTAGACGCGCAGGATTCAGGTTCCTGTGTCCGCAAGGACGTGGGGGTTCAAGTCCCCCCTCGCCCACCCCAGTTGGACTGGGCCTACCGAGCCCCTTCGCCGCGCGCCGCCTGCGCCGGCGGTGCTGGGTCCGGCGGTCGGGTACGGTGCGCCGATGGCTCGGGTCGCGCCGTACGGCTCGTGGGCGTCGGAGATCACCGTCGAGATGCTCGCGGAGAAGGTCGTGAGCCTCGACGACCCGGTCGTCGACGGCGGCGACGTCTACTGGGTCGAGGGCCGTCCGAGCGAGGGGGGCCGCCGTGCGCTCCTTCGGCGCTCGGCGAGCGGAGTCCTCGAGGACCTCCTTCCCGAGCCGTGGTCGGCGCGCACGCTGGTCCACGAGTACGGCGGGCTGTGCGTCGCCGTCCACGAAGGGACCGTCTATTTCTCCTCCTACGCCGATCAGCGTCTCTACCGTCTCGATCCGGGTGGCGAGCCGGCGCCGATCACGCCCGAGCCGCCGTCGCCGGGTGCCTTCCGCTACGCCGCGCCCTGTGCCGTGCTCGGCGGGTCGTGGCTCGTCTGCGTGCGCGAGCGCCACCTGGGGCCCGAGGGCGCCGGCAGCGCAGAGCCCGGGGGCGGCTCCAGCGGCTCCGGCGGCTCCGGCGGCGCTGCCGGCGTCGCTGCCGGCGCTGCCGGCGTCGTGAACGACCTCGTGGCCGTGGCCTGCGACGGGAGCGCCGCGCGCGTGCTCGCCGCCAGCCGGGACTTCTTCGGCACGCCCGCCGTCTCGCCCGACGGCGGGCGCATCGCGTGGTGCAGCTGGGACCTGCCGGCGATGCCCTGGGACGGGACAGAGCTGTTCGAGGCGAGGCTCGGTCCCGGCGCCGTCGTCGAGGAGGTGCGCTTCGTCGCCGGGGGGCCGTCGGAGTCGATCTCCCAGCCCCGCTACTCGCCGGACGGCGTGCTCCACTTCGTCTCGGACCGCAGCGGTTGGTGGAACCTCCACGCGGACACCGGGGCGCCGGGCGGCAGGGAGCTCGCGCCGATGGAAGCCGAGCTCGCCGACCCTGACTGGGTCTTCGGTCAGTCGCGCTACGCGTTCCTCGACTCGGGCGAGATCGTCGCGACGTGGTCTTCCGCGGGGGAGGGGCACCTCGGGGTCCTCCGGCCGGGCCGAGCCGAGTTCGAGGAGCTCGACGTGCCGTTCACGAGCTTCCGGGGCCTGCGGTCGGGCGGCTCGGGGGTCGTCGCGCTGGCCGGCTCGCCGACGTCGCCCGAGGCGCTCGTCGAGATCGGCGTCGCGACGGCCGCCGTCGAGGTGCTCCGGGTCAGCCGGAGCTCGCTCGTCGACGACCGCTACCTGGCGTCGCCGCGTCACCTCGTGCTCCCGTCGCGACCGGCCGGGGTGAGCGGCGCGCCGGCCGGGGTGCACGTGCTCTACTACCCGCCGACGAACCCGGACTTCGAAGCTCCACAAGGCGAGCGGCCGCCGCTCCTCGTCATGGTGCACGGAGGGCCCACGGCGTCGGTCTCGTCGATCCTCGACTACGGCGTGCAGTTCTGGACGAGCAGGGGGTTCGCCGTCGCCGCCGTCGACTACGGCGGCAGCAGCGGCTACGGCCGCGCCTATCGCGAACGGCTGCGGGCGTCATGGGGGATCGTGGACCGAGCCGATGTCGAGGCCGCGGCCCTCGGGCTCGCCGATTCCGGCCTGGTCGACCGGGAACGGCTCCTCGTGCGCGGCGGGAGCGCCGGTGGCTACACGGTGCTTGGCTGCGCGACCTTCGGCAGGGTCTTCGCCGCCGGAACGAGCCGCTACGGGGTAGCGGACCTCGGCGCCCTCGCCCGCGAGACCCACAAGTTCGAGTCGTGCTACCTCGACGGTCTCGTCGGACCCTGGCCGGAGGCGCAGGAGGTCTACGAGGAGCGCTCGCCGTTGTCCCACTCCGAGCTCATCCGGACCCCGCTCCTCGTCCTCCAGGGGCTCGAGGACAGGATCGTGCCGCCGGCGCAGTCCCAGGCGATCGTCGCGGCGCTTCGTGCCGCCGGTGTGCCCGTCGCCTATCTCGCCTTCGCAGGCGAGCAGCACGGCTTCCGCAGGGCCGAGACCATCGAGCGGGCGGCGGCAGCCGAGCTCTCCTTCTACGGCCGTGTCCTCGGGTTCGAGCCCGCGGGTGACCTCGAGCCGATCGTCATCGACAACGCCGGCGCCCTCCCGGCGCCGCGGGCCAGGGGATAAGGCGTCGCGCCGTCGGACCAGAGCGCCGGGCCGACGCTCTGGTCCAGGACGCCGGGCCGGTCAGGCCTCGGCGGCGAGGATCGCGTAGAGACGACGCCTCGTCTCGGCAAGCACCGACTCCGCCTCGCGGCGCTGCTCCGGCGTGCCCGCCTGGGCGATCTGGACGGCGGCGACGGCGAGCTGCGCCATCGCCCGCCGCAGCCTGAGCGCGTCGGGAGCGATGCCCTCGCTCACCTCCTCCCACGGCGCCTTGCGCCCTGCCTGCTCGGCGGCCGCCGCCCGCCCGCTGTCGGTGAGGGCGAAGCGCCGCCTGCCGGCGCTCTCTTCGGCGGTGACGTGACCCTCGTCCTCCAGTAGCTGCAGGGTCGGGTAGACCGAGCCGGGACTCGGTCGCCACAGGCCGCCCGTCCGTTCGGAGAGCTCGCGGATGATGTCGTAGCCGTGCATCGGGCGCTCGGCGAGGAGTGCCAGCACGGCGGCGCGTACGTCGCCGCGGCGCGCCCTACCGCCCGGTCCCCCCCGATGCCATGCCCGTGGCCCGAACGGCCCCGCCCATCCCGGGCCGAAAGCCCACGGCGGTGCGCCGTGCATCGGGCGGCGTCCACGGGCCCGCCACGGCCGCCCGAACCAGGCCTCCTCGGCGTCTTCCTTCTCGGCCTCCCCGTCGATGATCCTCTCCTTGTCGGTCTCCTCCATGTCGCTCACCCTTCTCGCCTCTCGTCCGTCTCCTCGCGGCTGCCCGCCGCCTCCGGCGGGCCCCGTGGGTGCCGGCCGGCTTTCGAGCATCGCTCCAAAGGACTATATCGCGATATATCGCCGATGCGTCGACCGCGGGTGGTTTCGCTCGCCGGTGCCCTCGCCCTGGACGACTGCGCCGTCGAGAAGGGCGAGGGCACGACCGCGCGTGGCCGGAACTCGGGGCCCCGGGAGGACGATCCCCGTGAGGTTGAGCGGGTCCGCGGCCGAGAGCCGGATCGCGAGCC
>JAKAOD010000307.1 GCA_021823365.1 Actinomycetes bacterium
CCGTCCGGAGCACCCGGCTGTCGGCACGGCGGGTGCCCTCGGGGCGTGGTGGCGCCGGGAGGTCGGAGAGGTCGAGGTCCTCCTCGACGAAGTGGGTCGAGTGCCGGGCGGCGGCGAAGGACTCGTGCTCGAGGATCGCGACGAGCGCCGGGATGGTCGTCGCGACGCCTTCCACGACGGTCTCCCGGAGGGCCCGGAGCATGCGCCGCCGCGCGCGCTCGCGGTCCTCGCCCCAGACGACGATCTTGGCGAGCAGGTTGTCGAAGTGGGGGCTGATGACGTCGCCGCTCTCGCATCCGGCGTCGACGCGCACGCCAGGACCCGCGGGCAGCACGAGGCGGTCGAGCGTGCCGGGGCTCGGCAGGAAGGCGCCGCCCGTGGGGTCCTCGGCGTTGACCCGGCACTCGATGGCGTGGCCATGCGGGGCGAGCTCCTCCTGGCGCAGCGAGAGCCGCTCGCCCGCGGCCACGGAGAGCTGGAGCGCGACGAGGTCGAGCCCGGTGACGAGCTCCGTGACGGGGTGCTCGACCTGGATGCGGGTGTTCATCTCGAGGAAGTAGAAGCGCCCGTCCTCGTAGAGGAGCTCGACGGTGCCGGCGCCCTCGTAGGAGCACGCGCGCGCCACGGAGACCGCCGCGTCGGCCATCGCCGAGCGGACCTCGGTCGACAGCCCGGGCGCCGGCGCCTCCTCGACGAGCTTCTGGTGCCGCCGCTGGCTGGAGCAGTCGCGCTCGCCGAGGGCGAGGGTCGTGCCGTGCCGGTCGGCGAGCACCTGGACCTCGACGTGCCGGGGGGCCGACAGGTAGCGCTCGAGGAAGACCTCCGACCGCCCGAAGGAGGCGTCTGCCTCGCGCCGGGCCCGCTCGAGGGCCTCGGCGGCCCCGGCAGGGTCGCGGACGACCCGCATGCCGCGACCACCCCCGCCGTAGGAGGCCTTGATCGCCACCGGCCATCCATGCGTCTCGCCGAACCGGACCACGACCGCGGGATCGGTGACCGCCTCGCCGAGCCCCGGGACACTCGCGACCCCGGCGGCCTCGGCGATGGCGCGGGCCGACAGCTTCGAGCCCATCGCCTCGATCGCCTCCGGCGCCGGGCCGACGAAGGCAAGGTCGACCTCGTGCACGGCCGCGGCGAGCTCGGCGTTCTCGGCGAGGAAGCCGTAGCCGGGGTGGACGGCGTCCGCTCCGGCACGCAGTGCGGTGTCGACGATGGCGCCGACGTCGAGGTATCCCTCGGCCCCCTCGCCTGGCAGCGCGTACGCCTCGTCGGCGAAGCGCACGTGCATCGAGGAGGCGTCAGCCGCGGTGTAGACGGCCGCGGTCGAGACGCCGAGCTCCCGGCAGGTCCGCATGATCCTCACGGCGATCTCGCCCCGGTTGGCGACGAGCACCTTCTCGAACACATTGCTCCTTTGGGCCTAACGTGCGCGGGTGCACGCAGGTCGCGACGGGACGAGCCGCGTGTCCTGGCCGCCCGACCCAGGCGAGCACGCTACCAACTGGCCTGCGCCGGTCTTCACGGCGCCGGTGCGGCTCGGCGAGGTGGACTCGACGAACCGCTGGCTCGTCGAGGCGGCGCGTGCCGGCGCGCCGCACGGGCTCGCGGTGCTCGCCGAGCACCAGGTCGCCGGGCGCGGCCGCCGCGGCCGCAGCTGGAGCGACCTGCCCGGCGCCTCGGTGCTCTGCTCGGCGCTGCTGCGTCCGGGGAGGGTTGCCGGGCGTGGTGGACCGGCCGGCGGCGTGGCGGACGGGGGCTACCCGTCGCCGCGGCTCTACCTGGTCAGCGCGGCCGTCGCCCTTGCCGCGCTCGACGCTGTCGCCGAGGTGGCGTCGGTGGAGGCGGCTCTCAAGTGGCCCAACGACGTCGTCGTCGAAGGTGGGACCGGGGAGGGAAAGCTCGGGGGGGTGCTCGCCGAGCTCGTGGACGACTCGCCGAGCGTCGTCGTCGGCATCGGGCTGAACGTCGGGCCGTGGCCCGACGCGTCGACCGCTGGTGCGCCGCCCGGCCGCGCCGTCGCCGTCCGGCGGCCTCCGGCCGCCAAGCTGCCGCCCGGTGCGACGACCCTCTCCCGAGCGGCCGGCCGGCGCGTCGACCGCGACGACGTCGCCCGGGCGTTGCTCGAGGCCCTCGCGCGCCGGGCGCCGTCCCTCGACAGCGAGGAAGGCCGAGCGCTCCTCGCCGCGGAGCACCGGGCGCGCCTCGCGACGCTCGGCAGCCGCGTGGTCGTCCTGCTCGAGTCGGGACGCGCGGAGGGTCTTGCCGTCGATCTCGAGGACGACGGCCGCCTCGTCGTGGAGACGACCGGGGGGGAGCTCCTACGCTTCGCCGCAGGCGACGTCGTCCACCTGCGCTGAAGCGGGGCGCCGGGCGATCGGGCGCGGACCGGGCGCGCCGGCGGCGGCAGGTTGCGGGCCCGCGAGCGGTGCCGATTAGCCTGGCGGCGCCATGCGAGGGCTCGTCACCGGCGGCGCCGGCTTCATCGGTTCGAACTACGTCCGACACCTGGTCGGGTCGCGCCGGGCCGAGCGGATCGTCGTGCTCGACGCCCTCACCTACGCAGGCAACCGCGAGAGCCTCGCCGACCTCGAGGAAGCGGGCGAGATCGCCTTCGTCCGCGGCGACATCGCCAACCAGGACCTGGTCGAGCACGTCATCGCCTCCGAGCGGATCGACGTCGTCGTGAACTTCGCCGCCGAGTCGCACAACAGCCTGGCCGTCCTCGACCCGGCCCGCTTCTTCCGGGCGAACGTGCTCGGAACCCAGGCGCTCTGCGAGGCGGCCCGGCGGGGGGGTGTCGCGCGCCTCCACCACGTCTCGACCTGCGAGGTCTACGGGGACCTCCCTCTCGACAGCGAGGAGCGCTTCGACGAGGACTGGCCCTACCGGCCCCGCACCCCCTACAACGCGTCGAAGGCGGGCTCCGACCACGTCGTCCGCTCGTACCACGAGACCTTCGGGTTGCCCGTGACGATCACGAACTGCAGCAACAACTACGGCCCCTACCAGTTCCCGGAGAAGGTCATCCCGCTGTTCACGACGCGGGCGATCCTCGGCGAGCGGCTCCCGGTGTACCGATCGAGCGCCAACCGCCGGGAATGGCTGCACGTGGATGACCACTGCCGGGCGATCGACCTCGTCCTCGACCAGGGCGCCGACGGCCGGACCTACAACGTGGGCTCCGGGCGCGAGGCGAGCGTGGCCGAGATCGCAGAGGCGGTGCTGGCCGCCACCGGCAGGCCGCGCGACCTGATCGAGATCGTCCCGGACCGGCCCGGCCACGACCGGCGGTACCTGCTCGACTCGTCACGCATACGGAGCGAGCTCGGCTGGGCGCCCACGGTCCCGTTCGAGGAGGGGCTGGCCGCCACCGTTCGCTGGTACCAGGAGAACGAGCGCTGGTGGCAGCCGCTGCTCGGGCGCTCGCCGGTCGTCGAAGGTCGCTGGTGAGCCCGCGCGTGCTCGTCACCGGCGCCGGTGGCCAGCTCGGCTTCGAGGTGCTCGCCGAGCTCGAGCGCCGCTCGGCGGCGATGCTGAGGGGCTCGGGCCTCGACGTCGTCGGCGCCGACCACGCGCACCTCGACGTCGCCGACCGCGACACGGTGCTCGCCGCGGTGACCGAGCTCGAGCCCGACGTCGTCCTTCACGCCGCGGCGTGGACCGCGGTAGACGCCTGCGAGGACGACCTGGATCGGGCCTACGCGGTGAACGCCCTCGGGACCCGCCATGTCGCCGAGGCCGCGAGGCTCGTCGGGGCGCACGTGGCGTACGTCTCGACCGACTACGTCTTCGACGGGCGATCAGATCGCGCCTACACGGAGTGGGACCCACCCAGCCCGCTGTCCGTCTACGGCGCCTCCAAGCTCGGCGGCGAGCGCGAGCTCTCCCCGGAGGCGACGATCGTGCGGACCTCCTGGGTCTGCGGGCGCACCGGCTCGAACATCGTGAAGACGCTGCTCGGGCTCGTCGCCTCCGGCGCTCCGCTCCGCTTCGTCGACGACCAGCGCGGCAGCCCCACGGTCGCCGGCGACCTCGCGAAGGTGCTCGTCGAGCTGGCGCTGACCCGGCGCCCGGGGACATTCCACGTGACCAACGCCGGAGCGACCAGCTGGTACGAGCTCGCCCGGGCCGTGGTCGCGGCGAGCGGCGCCGATCCCAGCCGCGTCGAACCGGTTGCGACGGCTGACCTCAGGCCGCCGCGCAGGGCACCTCGACCGGCGGCGTCCGTGCTCGACAACATGGCGCTTCGCCTCTCGGGCTTCGCAGCGCTCCGGCCATGGCAGGAGGCGATCGACGAGCTCGTGGGCGAGCTGACGCGCTGAGCAGGCCGGGCGATGGCCGGTTCCGCCGCCGACGCGCCGACGCGCCGGGGCGCGCCCGCAGCGGTGGTCGTCAATCATGACGCCGGGGAGGCGCTGCTCGCATGTGTCGGCAGCCTGCGTGCCGCCGGAGCGACCCAGGTCGTCGTCGTCGACAACGCCTCCTCAGACGGTTCGCTCTCGCGCCTCGCCGCCGCGGACGCCGCGGCCGTGCTCGTCCCGGCCGGCCGGAACCTTGGCTACGGACGAGCCGCCAATCTCGGCATCGCCCGGGTCCGCTCCGAGGAGGTCCTCGTCTGCAACCCCGACGTCGTGCTCGACCCCGGCGCCCTCGATGCGCTGTCC
>JAKAOD010000308.1 GCA_021823365.1 Actinomycetes bacterium
GCGAGGTCGTCGACCCCGACACCGGTGAGGTCCAGCCTCTACGATCGCTTCCACGAGGCGAGGGAGCCCGGTGGGTTCAACCTCAATTCACGTAGAGCCCGAATGTCGTCATGGAGGGTTTGCAGCATCCGATACGTGGCAGGACGGCCGATGTCACGCCAGGTCCTGCCGACGACTTGAGGAATATGGTCTGTCCCTCCTGCCTTGCTGAGAGTCGTCCCCTTGTGTTTCGATGCCAGCGCTGCGGAGCGCCACTCGCTCTCGTCCGACACGACCGACGGGAGCACAGGACCTGGCGAGGCGCCCGGGCACTGACGCTGCGACATGCCCGTCGTGAATCCGTGCTGTTGGCTCCAACGGTTTGGACAGCGTCGGCCCTCCTCCTGGCGGCGGGAGCCATGGAGTACGGCATGTGGATGCTTGGCTTGGCCGTGCTCGTGACACTCGTGGCGGCGCTGCTCCTTGTGAGCATCGGCGGCAAGGACTGGTTCGTAGACTCCTGCTGAGACAGCTCGAGCGGTGTGTGGCCTTCTTGCGGAGTGAGCCGTTCCCTCGAGAACGGCGGTGGCGTACTCGACAACGCTTCTCTGGCGGTGAACTGGGAACCGTCGAGTTTCAGTTCGACGGACCGCCCGCACACTTCGAGGAGGGGGAGCTGGCGCGTTTCGTGAGCGTGCGGCTCGTGCGGCTCCGCATCGTGCTGCGCGCCACTCATCTCGGAACAGGGCGGGTCTGGGTATCGGAGCTCGTCGTCGGAGGGTGCTGCGCGCTCTCCCTCCTCGCGCTTGCCGCTGTCGTAGCAGCCCGCAGCCCGTGGGTGTCCTGAGCTCGGGGCGACTTCACATCTCCTCGATCGCCTGGGCGGCCAGTGAATCGAGCAGACCGGATGAGCAATATCCGAGCGCCCCGTCATCTTCACGAACGAGGACGTGAAGGGAACCCAACGTCTGCTCGCCTACCGCCGGACGAACCCAGCAGCGAAAGCCGCCCGGGATCGGCCGGCACTCGACGTCACTTCGATGCACCCCGGAATAGGACTTCGAAAGTGCGCTCCAAGCGCTGGTGACGGCCTCGTCAGCTGTAGTCATCTGTCTCTCCTCTCAAAGAGAATTGCGCGACAATCGGGCAGCCGCCGGCTGAGCTCATCCGGCGGCCAGTTCCCGATGACGTGGTTCTGCGCATCGGCCCAGCGGACTCTGCCGAGATCCGCGTCGAAGTAGGCGTTGAAGGCATGGCCTCCGCCCGGTCCCCATCCGAAGAGGATGGCGGATCCCCCACTGTCAGCGAGGGAGCGTCCGAGTTCGTCGTATGTAATCTCTATTGCTCGCTGACCAGCCCACTGCTCGGTGTAGGCCGGATGCTCACCACCTCGCTCGCGTTTGCCAGCGAGCCCCAGTCCCCGAGGCAAGATCGATGCCGCGGCAATAGGGCGGCCATCAAGCCCAGCTTGGAACGCTCGGGCACAGTCGGCGCAATTCTCGAGCCGACCGCGGTCACTCCTGTCGGATGTGACCGGATTGACTAATCCGATCCAGGCCTCAGGCCGTGAGTCAGCTCTGTAGGCGGCCTCGAGCCGTCGCTGCTTCTCACTCCCAGCCCGTTGCAGCCGATCCGGGTAGAGGTCACTTACGGGCACGTCCTTCCGGCGACTATCGAGCGGCGCGCCTTCCTTGAGCAACTCGTTGTCGGATCGCAGATCGGCGGCAGAGTCGAGAGCTACCCAATCTATGGGGGCATCGGCCCAGCCCGCCTCGTCGATGGGCTCCTCCGTCCAACTGTCGAGCTGACCGTCGGTCCTCCGAGAGCCACCCGCATGGCACGGGCCTGCGTCGAGGCTCCTGAGATGCTCACCGCGCGACATCAGGCCAACTCGTTTCGCTAACAAGCTCACCGACGGTGTCGGGATCCGCCCAGTCGTCGAAGACCTGCACGACCAAGCAGCCAAGGGCGTGCTGAAGCGCCTCGGGCACTGCGTCGAGGGGCAAGACATCGAGCACTCGCCGGGCCAGCCGTCTGCGGCGCTCCTCCGGGTCCCTCACAAGGCGGGTGAGCGATGCCTGCCCCTCAGCGACGACTCGAGCGGCCGGTTGCGCTAGCAGCTCCCCGCTGATGCATCCACCAGCCGGGCAGACCGCAGCACACGCAAGATATGGGTTGCGTCCGTCGAGCAGCAGCGACCTTGGGTGCTCGGGCCGGTCGATGCCTGCGAACGCGGCAGCGGCAGCTGCGCCGACGACGTCGGGCGTCCATGACCGACGCCGTCCCAGGTCCTCGAGCGCGTCGGTGACGAGCCCGTCGACCACTTCTGCACGCGTCTCTCGTGACAGTCCGGGCTGCTCGCAGTCGAGCACGGCCTCCAGTTGACGGTGGGCTGCTTTCCGATGTTGGATCTCGCAGCGCAGGAGCCAAGCCGTCGCTCGCCGCAGGGCACCGCTCGGGCTAGCAAGCCTCAGTGGACGTGACGTGACGTCTGCTCTGCCTGGCTGAGCGGCGAGCCGCCTGGATGCGAGCAGGACGCGCACCGGTCCGTCCATGCCCTCCCAGGTCACGAGGGCCTCGTGGCGTCCGAGACCAGACAGCGCTCGCTCCTGCTCGGGTTCGAGACCCATCGCGGCCCCGACGGCGGCGTGATCGTCCCGGTCCTGGCTCCGCAGGGCGATCTTCATGCCAGTGTTCACGAGCGCGACGCGATCGAGCGCCGAGACGGACTGATCGGCAATGACGACTCCCTCACCGCTCGCTCGTACCTCGGCGAGCAGGTTGGCGATGGTGTCAGCCGCGTAACCCTGCGGATCAGACGAGCCGTCAACCGCCATGCTCCGGCGCCTAGCGAGCAGGCGGTGCGCCTCCTCGATCACCGTGACGTGGGCCAAGCGCGCGACCGGATGCGATGACCGTTCCTCGGCGAGTCGAAGGACGATGACCGCCATCAGGAATGCCCGCACGTGGTCATCCCCGATGTGATCGAAGTTGACGACGACGCGTCCTGCCAGTACCTCCTTCACGGGAAAGGGGTCGCTGCCGTTGAGCAACTGACCGCGCGGGCCTCGCACCAGCCCGCCCAGTCGAGCGAGGAGCGCGGCGCGGAGATTCCCACGCACCTGGGCTTCATAGCCGAGCTCGTCCGGCAACCCGACGGCGACGGTCAGCAGGTCTGATATGGTCGGCCAGCGTGGTCGGTTCGTGTCGCGGCCGAGCCTGCGGTCAGAAGCAAGGTCCCAGCCGGCGCGCTCATAGGTACGTACGAGCGCGAGTTCGAGCAGGTAGGGCAGTGGGTCGGGCAACCCGAAGGTGCCGCGGAGCAACGCAACGACTCGGTCGAGATGGCTGATCACCGAAGTGTCTAGAGGAGCCTCCAGCGGATTGAGCGTCCATGCGGGCCCGGGGTCGGGTGCTCCGGGGCGCCACACGACGACATCAGGAAGGTCGAGCGAGCGGTATTCATCCTTGACTGGCTCGACGACCATCCAGGGTACGTTGAGGCCCGTCAGTTGCTCCAGCAGATGCGCGACATGGCTCGACTTCCCGGCGCCACTGGCGCCCGCCACCAGCACGTGCGTGGTGAATGCCTCGACGGGCACAGCGATCTCGACGCCTCGATCGCTGTGGCCGAGACTCACTCTGGCCCCCCAACCGTGTGCAGCTTCAGGGTGCTCGTCAAAGCGTGCCCACCGCCGTACCGGGAGCCCGAATACATCTCGGGACGGTGGGCGCAGTATGTCGCCGGCCTCCGAGATGGTCGCGAGGGACACCGGCAGATTCACGTCGGCGCCACCGGCGGCGTCGGGCAGCTGCTGGAGCGCCTGCCAACGGCCGCCCGCGCCGACCGCCACCCCCGTCATCGCGCCCACGGCTGCCCCGAGGTCGTCGATCGCTCGGGCTGAGATCCGCGCCACGAGACAGGCCCCTCCGCCGGCGAGCATGACGCGCACCCGCTCCCGTTCGAGGGAGAGGGCATCGAGGATGTCCTGAACAGAGGGATCGTCGACCGTAGAGCTTGTGACCGGATCGAGCTGGACGTGCCGGTTGCGATGTCGCACCAGTTCGGTGCTCGCAGCCCCGAGCGCCGCGAGGCGGTCCGTGAGGCGCGACCTCGCCGCCGGTACAGCGAGCACCTCGAGACACCAATCGATGCCGACAAGTGACGAGAGTCTGTCGAGCGACGAGGAGGACGTTTCGTCCGCGCCGGAATTAGGTGACATCCACAGTGCCGCGGCGAACCGGTACGGGCCCTTGTCTGAGGAGCACTCAGCCAGGTCCGCACCAGGTAGGCACGCTCTCACGAGGCGCGCCGTCGCGTTCGCGTGTGAAAGCTGCGCGCCAAGCTGGTAAACGAGGCCGGCTCCAGTCGAGACGCAGACGAGAGCCAAGGGGGACCCGGTCTGCCAGGCGCCGCCGACGACGGCGGTCAGGGCGTCGTGGAGGATCGCTCTTTCGTCACCCCAAAAGTTGGAGAGCCGATTGAGTCGATGCCAACGGAGGTCGGCGAGTGCAGCCTCGAGTGCGCGAGCACTCACCGAGCCGTCTCGGTAGGGGTGCTCACCTGAAGACCAGTCGAGCACCTGACCCGGGTCGCCGCCGTCGGGGATGCCGCTCACTATGCCGTCGCAAGCATGCTCGAGTGCGGTCATCGGCCAACGATGTGGCTGAGGAGGAGGCAGAA
>JAKAOD010000309.1 GCA_021823365.1 Actinomycetes bacterium
CAGGCTCGTCCTTCGTGACCTTTGCCGTCGGCGCGGTGGTGCCGCTCGCCCCGTTCCTCTCCGGCGCGTCGGGAACCACCGAGGTGCTCATCTGCGTCGCGCTGACGGCCGTCGCGGCGCTCGCCGCCGGCGCGATCCTCTCGCTCGTCACGGTGCGCAGCCTGCTGTTCTCGTCCCTGCGCTCGCTCGGCATCTGCGTGGCCGCCGGGGCGGTGACCTACGGCGTCGGCTCGGCGATCGGCGCCGCGGTCCATTGACACCGGCCGGCGCTCGCCTCGTCCACCTGGTCCGCCATGGCGAGGCCGTCACGCGCCTCGGCTGGCAAGGCCCGGACGGGCTCCGCCCCCTGACCGACGATGGGCGCCGCCAGGCCGACGCCATCGCCCGGCGGCTCGTGCCCGGAGGTGAGCCCGTCGTGCTCGCACGGGCGCTGTCGAGCCCCGCCGTCCGTTGCACCGACACCCTCCGGCCGGCGGCGGCGCTCGCCGGCATCGAGGTCGAGACGACCGACGCACTCCTCGAAGGCGCCGACCCGCGCGCCGCGCTCGACGAGCTCCTCGCCGCCTCCGTCGTGCTCGCGGACGGTCACGCGATCGTCGCGTGCACGCACGGCGACGTCGTCGACGGGGTGATCGCGCGCGTCGCCGGATCGGGCGCGCCGGTCGACGGCCCGCCCTCCTCCCCGAAAGCGGCCACCTGGGAGCTCGCCGTCCTCACCGGCGGGCTGGACGGCGCCCGCTACGTCGGTCCGCCAGTGCTGCAGCCGTGACCGCGGCGCCGGGTCCGCTCGCTCTCGTCGGCGGCGCCGAGTGGACGGGCGCCCCGTCCTTCGACGCCGAGCTCCTGGAACGCTCGTCGGGCGAGGTGGTCGTGCTGCCGACGGCGGCGGCGTACGAGAGCCCGGGGCACGCCGTCGCCGCCGCGGAGCGCTGGTTTGCCGCGATCGGCGGCCGGGTCCGCCCGTGCATGGTGCTGTCCCGGCGCGACGCCCAGGACGGCTCGCTCGCCGCCGTCGTCGGAGAAGCCTCCTTCGTCTACCTCTCGGGCGGCTCGCCCCTGCACCTGCGCTCCGTCCTCAAGGACTCCGCCGTCCTCCACGCGATGCGGCACGCCTGGGCGTCCGGCGCGGTGGTGGCGGGGTCCTCGGCGGGGGCGATGGTGCTCAGCGACCCGATGGTGGACCCGCGGGGCGGCGCGCTCACCGTGGGGCTCGGGCTCGTGCGCGACGTAGCTGTCGTCCCCCACTTCCAGGGCGAGGTGACGGAGCGGCTGCGGCGGACGCTCGGGCTGGCGCCGAGAGGCTGCGCCGTGGTGGCCGTCCCGGAGCGCACCGCGCTCGTCCGCGAGGGTGACGGGACCTGGCGCGCCGCCGGCGAAGGGCGCATCGCCGTCTTCATCGACGGGGAGGAGGCCGGACTGGAGGTGCTCGCCGGCCGCCCGGTGGACTGAGGGGGCGCCGGCCGCTACCCGGCCGAGCCAGGCTCGCCCGTGCCGCCGGGTCCGCCAGGCTCGCCCGTGCCGCCGGGCAGCTCGGTGATCTCCACCGACTCGATCGCGACCCGCTCCTTCGGCCGGCCCGAGGGGCTTCCGGCCCGGTCGAGCTCGGCGACGACGTCGAGGCCTTCGACGACCTTCCCGAACAGGGAGTAGCTCGGCGGCAGGCGGGTGCCGTCGGGTCCGGAGACGATGAAGAACTGGCTCCCGTTCGTGTCCGGCCCGGCATTGGCCATCGCCAGCGACCCGACCTCGTAGCGCCCGGCCTGCGGCAGCTCGTCGGCGAAGCGATAGCCCGGGCCGCCCGACCCGGTGCCGGTAGGGTCGCCTCCCTGGACGACGAAGCCGGGGATGATGCGGTGGAAGGCGACGCCGTCGAAGAAGCCCCGCCTCGCGAGGAACACGAAGCTGTTCACCGTCCGCGGCGCGGCGCGCGGGTCGAGGTCGATCGCCAGCGTGCCCTTCGTCGTTGACATCGTCGCCCGGTAGGTCCGCGCCGGCTCGATCGACATCGGCGGCGGCCCGTCGAACCGGGGGTGGCCGCCGGACCGCCCGGTGCCACCGGGCTCGCCGCCGCCCGGGCGCCGGCGCCGGTTCACGACGCCACCTGGGTGATCGTGACCTTGACGATGTGGTGGACGACCTTCGGGGTGCCCGCCGAGCTGCCCGACGGGGCGCCGCCGTTCCCGATCCGCGCGACGACGGAGGTCCCGGAGACGACCTGGCCGAAGAGCGTGTAGTTGGGCTCCTGGTCGAGGACCGTCTGGCCTCCCGGGAGCACGATGAAGAACTGGCTCCCGTTCGTCGACGGCCCTGCCGAGTTCGCCATCGCGACGCCCCAGACCGGGTAGCAGTCCTTCTTCGCGGTGCAGCCCTTCGGGGGAATGTTGCCGGTGAAGGAGTAGCCCGGCCCGCCGGCTCCCGTGCCGTTCGGGCTCCCGCCCTGCACGACGAAGCCCTTGATCACCCGGAGGAAGGTGGTCCCGTCGAAGAAGTGGTACCGCGAGAGGAAGACGAAGTTGTTCACGGCGGCGGGCGACGCCTTGGCGTCCATCCGTACGACGAAGGTGCCGACGTCGGTCACGACCGTCGCGTCGTAGACGCCTGCCGGCGAGATGCACGTCGGCGGCGCCTTCGTGAAGTCGACGACGCGCTTCGCCGCCCCTGCCGCGGTCGCCGGCGGGCAGGTCGGCGCGGCGGCGGCGACCGCCGTCGTCGACGTGGTCGACGTCGTCGTCGAGCCGGCCTTCGTCGACGCGGTCGTCGTCGACTTGCCCGTCGCCGACTTCTTGGGCTTCGGCGTGCTGCCGCTGCTCAGGAGGAAGACGAGGCCGACGACGACGGCGACGACGAGCACGCCGGCACCCCCTCGGCGGAGGTTGCGCCGGCGCCTGCGATGGCGCTCCTGCTCCGCGCGCTTGACCTCCCGCATCGCGCGCTGCCGCGCTCGCTTGTCGCTGGGCACGGTCGGAAAAGCTACACGCCCGGCCCGGCTACGTTGACGACGTGGGTCTGGTCGTCCAGAAGTTCGGCGGCACCTCGGTCGCGGATGCCGAGCGCATCCGCGCCGTCGCCGACCACGTCGCGCGGACCAGGCGCTCGGGCGAGGGCGTCGTCGTCGTCGTGAGCGCCATGGGCAAGACGACCGACGACCTGCTGCGGCTCGCCGCCGACGTGAGCGCCGTCCAGCCGGGCCGGGAGCTCGACATGCTGCTCTCGGCCGGCGAGCGGATCTCGATGGCGCTGCTGTGCATGGCGCTCGCCGAGGTCGGGGTCGCCTCGGCCTCCTTCACCGGGAGCCAGGCAGGGATCATCACCGACGGCCACCACACGAACGCGAAGATCCTCGAGGTGCGCGGCGACCGGTTGCGGGAGACTCTCGCCGCCGGCGTCGTCCCCGTCGTCGCCGGGTTCCAGGGCGTCTCGCGCGACCGGGACATCACGACGCTCGGGCGAGGTGGCTCGGACACGACCGCGGTCGCGCTGGCGGCGGCACTCGGTGCGTCCACGTGCGAGATCTACACCGACGTGACCGGGGTGTTCACCGCGGACCCGCACATCGTCCCGGAGGCGAGGCGGCTGCGCCGCGTCTCGTTCGAGGAGATGCTGGAGATCGCGGCGACCGGCGGCCGGGTCCTCGCCCTGCGCTCGGTCGAGTTCGCCCGCAACCACCGAGTCCCGCTGCACGTCCGCTCGAGCTTCACGTGGGAGCCGGGCACCTGGGTCACCGAGGAGGTCCCCGAAATGGAGCAAGCGATCGTCTCGGCAGTGACGAGCGACGCCTCGGAGGCCAAGCTGACGATCAGCGGCGTCCCGGACCGGCCCGGCATAGCGGCCTCGCTGTTCCGCGCCCTCGCCGACGCGGCCGTGAACGTCGACATGATCGTGCAGAACACCTCCCACGACGGGACGACCGACATCTCCTTCACGGTGCCTCGCGCCGGCCTGAAGACGGCGTCGGCGATCGTCGGCGAGCTCGCGCCGAAGGTCGAGGCGACCGCGGTCCTCGCCGACGAGGACGTGGCCCAGGTCTCGCTCGTCGGCGCCGGGATGAAGACCAACCCTGGCGTCACGGCGAAGATGTTCGAGGCGCTCGCCTCCGAGCAGATCAACATCGAGATGATCTCCACCTCGCCGATCCGGATCTCCTGCATGGTGCGTGCAGGGCTGGCGGAGCGGGCGGTCCGGGTGCTGCACGAGGCGTTCGGCCTGGAGGTCTGAGGCCGGGGCTTGGCGCCCTTTGCGGCCCCCGGCCCGCTGTGCGGTCCTCCGGGGCTGTTAGCCTCGGGATCGTGGTGCGGGTCGGGATCTTCGGGGCCACCGGCCAGGTCGGCGGCGTCATGCGGCGGATAGTCGCCGAGCGCGGGCTTGCCGTCGAGGAGATGCGCTACTTCGCGAGCTCCCGCTCCGCCGGCAAGAAGCTCCCCTGGAACGGCGACGAGGTCGCGGTCGAGGACGCCGGAACGGCGGATCTCGCCGGCTTGGACATCGCCCTGTTCTCCTGCGGGAAGTACGCGTCGCGGGAGCTCGCGCCGCGGGTCGCCGCCGCCGGCGCCGTCGTCGTCGACAACTCCTCCGCCTGGCGAATGGACCCCGAAGTCCCGCTCGTCGTCCCCGAGGTGAACCTCGAGGACCTGGCCCGTCGGCCGAAGGGCATCGTCGCC